>JAOZTV010000120.1 GCA_029939015.1 Candidatus Aminicenantota bacterium | reverse complement strand
CAACCAATTTAATGCTGGAGCATTCTATAAAAATAAGAATGGTAAGTTATATTTTGGCGGTAATAGAGGATTAGATTTTTTTAACCCTAAAGAAATAAAATTAAATATTTCTATACCAAATATTGCTATAACAAATTTCACTAAATTTGATAAGAATATTTTAAGTCAAGATTTTTTTATTAAAGATAGTATTATATTAAACTATAAAGATTCTTTTCTCTTTGAATTTTCTGCCTTAAATTTTACAAATCCAAATAAAAATAAATATGCATATAAAATTAAAGAATATCATAAGAATTGGATAGAATTAGGAACAAATAGATCAATAATATTTAATAATCTGAACCCAGGCGAACATGAACTAATCATTATTGGTTCAAATAATGATAGTGTATGGAATAGAAAGGGAAAAGTAATTAAATTATTTATAAAACCACCATTTTGGATGACTCAATGGTTTAAATTTTTAACAATAATAATCACTCTGATAATATTTTCTTTTTTAATATTTAAATTTATAAGAAGAAAACAAGACCAAATTTTAAAGAATATTAGTTTAAAACAATTTTTTGATTTTTATAAAATTTCAAATCGTGAACAGGAAATTGCAATTATACTTTCAAAAGGTAAAACCTATAAGGAGATTGAGGAAGAGCTCTTCATTTCATACAGCACAATTAAAAACCATATTTATAATATATATAAAAAAATAGGAATAAAAAACAGAGGGGAATTAAAAGCTTTAATTGAGAAGTATAATATATAGTAGTAATTTTAGAATTTAGGTATTTTCCCTATAGAAAATATCCTGATTCTTTTGTATTATTATTTATAGGAGAAAAAAATGACAAAAATTATTAATATTTTATTGACCATAGTAATATTTGGAAGTACTTTATTTTCTGAAGATATCAACATAGAATATTTAAAATTTCACAATAAAGCTATTAAATCCTATTATGCTAAAGATTATAAAGGATGGCTTGAGTTTAATAAAAAAGCTTTAGAATTTATACCAAATCATCCAAGAAGTATTTATTACCTTTCAGATGCCTATGCCTTGAATGGAAATAAAGAAAAATCTATATTTTATTTAAGTAGAGCCATAGAGATGGGACTTGGATGGAATTCAGATAAAGATAAGAATTTTAACTCCCTGAGGGAGTATCCTGATTTTAAAAATATCATTTCGAGAATCAAAATATTAAAAAAACCAGTGAATAATAGCAATATAGCTTTTAATATAATCGAAAAAGATATTATTCCTGAAGGACTTGCATATAGCAAAAATGAGGATTGTTTTTACCTTAGTAGTCTCTATAAAAGTAAAATAATAAAAATAGACAAAAATGGTAATACAAGTGATTTTACATCTGAGAAACAGGATGGATTACGACCTGTCACTGGAATGAAAGTTGATCATAAAAGAAATATCCTTTGGGTATGCTCAGAAGTAAGCGGATTAAACTATAGAAACTCAGACCCCAAAGAAATGGGATGGTCTGGAGTGTTTAAATATAATCTAAAAACAGGGAAACTTATCAGAAAATATACTATTTTTGAAAAAGACAAGCCACATCTTTTTAATGATATTATTGTTTTGGAAAATGGCAATGTATATATAACAGACTCAAACACAAAAGAGATTTTCACTATCAATGCTCAAAAAGACAAACTTGAAGTATTTTTTAAGTATGATGGCTTCGGATATTTAAATGGCATTGCACTTTCAAATAATCAAAATTCAATATATTTAGCCGATGCAGGAATGGGAATTGCAATTCTCAATATTGAGAATAAAACCCTAAAATATTTGTCTACTCCAGAAAACATTGCAACTATTGGAATTGATGGTTTATATTTTTATAAAAATAACCTGATAGCAATACAAAATAGTTTGGGTTCTATTGCAAGGGTCAGTAAATTTTATTTAAACAAAATTGGAGATAAAATTATAAAATCTGAGATTATTGAATTGGACAATCCTCATTTTACCATTCCAACTACAGGTGCAATAAAAGATAATAATTTTTATTATATTGCAAATTCCCAAATGGCAAGTTTTGACAAAAAGCATAATATACTACCAATGGATAAACTTAAAAATGTGATAATTTTAAGAACTAAGTTAAATGTACATTTAACAAAAAATATCAAAGAAAGGGATATGCTACAGAAGCCTTAAGAGAAGTTATTACATACCTTTTTAATAACTTACAAAAACATAGAATCACTACTTCAATTGATCCTTCAAATACTAATTCAATTAAATTGGTTGAAAGATTGGGATTTCGAAAAGAAGCACATTTTATTGAAAGCCTGTACTTAAATGGAAAATGGGTTGATGATATTGTTTATGCAATACTAGAAAAGGAATGGGAAGAGTTATAAGAGGAATTTTACTAATAATATTATGGAGAATTTAATGAATAAAAATAAATCAGGAATAATAGCTGCAGAACATTTTAAATCAGGATTTAACTGTGCTGAAGCAGTATCTTTATCAATTATAGAAACTTTATTAAAAGACCAAAATACTGATATAGCAAAAGTTGCAAGTTTTTTTGGTGGTGGCATTGGGAGTACTCATCAAGAGGTATGTGGTGCAATATCAGGTGCTGTAATAGCAACAGGTCTTGTATTGGGAAGAAATAATCCTAACAAAAACATTGATGAACATAAGTTGATAATCAAAGATATTCTTGAGGAATTCAAAAACAATTTTAAAACAACTAATTGTAGTAAACTTATTGAAGGCTTAGATGATGATGCTAAATCAAAAAAATGTACAAATATTGTAAAATTTACAGCCGATTTAATATATTCAAAACTAAGTTAAATTTCTATTAATCTATAGACTTTAAAGTACCATGTTTGCCAATGTCAGTAGTTAAATCAGGTTTTCCCCTATAATATAGATCACCATGGCTTGTAATTTTCACATCTAAAACTTCATTGCAAAATACAACAACTTTTCCATGACTTGTGATCTTTACTTTACAATTTAATGATTTAACATTTTTTGCAAGATAATCTCCATGACTTGTTAAATACAGATCCTGATTCTTAACTATACCAGATTTAATTTCAATTTCGCTATGACTTGTCTGTTTGGATTTTATAAAATCTGCATTTATATCACCTATTTCTAAGTCCCCATGACTTGTTAAAGAGAATTCAACTTTTTTTGCTTCAATTTTATCTACTTCAACATCTCCATGACTTGTTAGTGTAATTTTAATCTTGTCACCAATTAATTCAGGTATAGATATATCACCATGGCTTGTAGCCTTAAGAGAGCTTAATTGCCCTTTTTTAACAGTCAGGTAATATTTAATACCTTTTCTGGATCTAAAACCATTACGAATTTTTTTACCTGATTTAATTTTCAGAATATTATTTGAAATTTCTGTTTTAATATAAGGAATAATATTATCATCACCTTTTATAGTAAGTTTAACTTGATCCCCTATCTCTATAAAAAGATCTCCATGATTAGATACTATAACACCTGTAAAATTTGTATTAATATCTCTATCTTCTTTAATAATATTCCCAGAACCTTTGTATGAAAAGACATAATTACAACTAATAAAACTTAATAAAATTATAATAGATAATAAAGTTTTCATTTTAATCATCTTAATCTCCTTTTTATTGTACATATTAGATAACGAAACAAACATATAAAATGTTTCATTCTAATTAGATATTTTTTAAAAGACTTAGAAAAGAAATTTAATATTTTATTTAATAATAAATATAATTAACTTCAAGAAAAAAATCGTTTATAATAATATATGGACATTAAACAGAAAAACAAAGATCTAAATCTATTATTTGAACCAGATTTATTTAGAGAACAGGGACATCAAATTGTTGATATTTTGGCAGATTATCTTCAAAACCTAAAAGAAAATAAAACACAAACAGTACTTCCAAATATTGATCCTAAACAAATGATGGATATATGGCCGGGAGAATTCAGTGCAAAAGGAGACGGGCAATGGGAAGAGGATTTAAACAAAGTTATTAATCTTTCAAATCATCTCCATAACCCAAAATATATTGGACATCAGGTTTCAGCTCCTCTCCCCTTTTCATCTCTTATTGAAATGGTTGGCACTCTATTAAATAATGGTTCAGCTGTATATGAAATGGGACCTTCTAATGTTATTATGGAGCAAAAAATCATTCTATGGATGTCAAAACTGATTGGTTATGACAAAAAAGCTGATGGTATTTTTACTTCAGGTGGTACAATTGGAAACTTGACTGCTCTACTTGCTGCAAGACAGAAAATGTTCAATACAAATGTCTGGAAAAATGGTGTATTTAATCAAGATAATAATTATATTATGGTCTCTTCACAATCTCATTATTCAATAAACAGAGCGGCAAGTGTAATGGGACTTGGCGAACGGTCAATTATTAAGATACCTGTTGATAATGAATTCAGAATGGATATTTCAGAAATAGAAAAAATATATACCAGACTAAAAAAACAGGGAAAAAATGTTTTTGCAATAATAGCAAATGCCTGTTCAACTTCTACTGGTACTTACGATGATCTAAATGAAATTGCAAATTTTTGTAAAAAAAATAATATTTGGATGCATGTTGATGGAGCACATGGAGCTTCAATTCTTCTCTCTGATAAATATAAAACTATAATGAAGGGAGTTGAAAGGGCTGACTCTATTGTATGGGATGCTCATAAGATGCTTCTTATGCCATCATTGATTACAGCAGTTATTTTTAAGGATGGTGATAATTCCTATAAAGCATTTTCTCAGGAAGCATCATATCTTTTCAATAAAAAGCCAAGTGAAGAGTGGTATAATTATGCACATAGAACTATGGAATGTACAAAAAAAATGATGGGATTAAAGCTCTATTTATCTCTAAAAAACTTTGGAACAGATATTTTCAAAACTCATATTGAATATACACATTCTTTGACCAAAAATTTTGCTAATATCATCAATAATAAAGATGATTTTGAACTGGCAGTAAAACCCCAAAGTAATATTATCTGTTTTAGATATTTAAGCAAAGAATCTAATAATAGAGATCTAAACAATCTCCAAGTTAAAATTAAAAAAAGAGTATTAAAATCTGAAAAATATTATATTGTACAAACAGACTTAAATGGCTTAACCTGGTTAAGATGTACTATTATAAATCCACTAACAAAGATTGAAGACTTGAATCAATTATTAACTTACATTATTGAAGTTGCCTCATCCATAAAACATGATTAATACAATCATTTAGGTTAAAACAATTAAAAGAAATCAATTTTGAAAAATATTTTTATGTTTTATTATTATTTGTAATAATTTTTTTTATATACAAACTGTTTCACATTTTATCAGAGTGATTTTTTTTTGAGATATTTTTTCATTTCTTTTATTTATAAATATTGGAGGAAATATGGAAAAAAAAATTTATTCAAATTATGATGGAAGAAAACAAAAGAAAATTAAATTACAAAGGAAAGACAGATTTTTGCAATTTGCTTATTTAATAGGGCTATTTATTGTATTAATAACTTTTTTTGGGAACTCAACAGTATTAAATGCAATGGAAAAGGTTTCGTTTCGTTGTATCCAAAATGGTAAGTATGTAAGAGGTGGTGCAGGTGGAAATAATTATCTTGCAGCAGTAAGTAATAGTGTGGATAGATGGGAGACATTTGAATTAAGGCGTCTAGGTGGAGATCGCGTAGCAATAAGATCGTGGCAAAGTGGTAAATGGGTTCGTATTGCCTATGGACGTAATAAATATCTTGCGAATGTGAGTAATAGTGTCAGTAACTGGGAAACATTCAGATTAATTAATCGAGGAAATAACAGAATTGCTTTGCTATCAATAAGAAATAGCAAATATGTTAGAGCTGGCCTTGGGAATGAAGCTTTTCTTGGTGCTGCAAGTGTTACGGCTTCAGGCTGGGAAACTTTTGAAATGCGTCCAATTGCTACACAAAGCACAAGATCTTCACTTGTTGAATTGGCAACTCAGTTAGGTTGTACTCTTGTTCCTGGAGCTCCACGAGGTCAAATCAGGTTCAATTGTAGTATCTCAAAAGTAGCTGAATTTGCTGGAGAATACTTGTCACGTACAATTTTAAAATTACACCATAGAGATGGACATAGCTATATGCAGTACCGTATTGGACCTGAAAGAATTCCTGAAATGGATTTCAATCAGGGAGCACCTGTTCGAGTTCCTATGAGAAATATATACTTATATGGTCCTCGTAGGATTAAACTCGTGAAAATAATGCCTAAAAATATTAATCAGAATTCAGTTAGACTTACTGGTAATAGAAATACTTTGCGTTTACGTATAGGTTTTGAAGCAAATGGAACTGAGTTTAAAGTTGAAGGCAAAGGTCCAATTGGATGGGAAGATTATTTAGTACCAGATGCACACTGGGATAGAGCAAGTATTACTTTAGAAATATCATTTAGTAATAATATTAATCGACTTGTTGTAGCTGATATACGGGTTACATCTGTACGGGGTGCTTGGGGAGTAAGAGCAATGAATGGTATTGCTACTAACCGTATCAATAGAAGTATCAATGGAAATATTCAGAGATCATTAAATAGTATTATGTCTGACCCAAATAAACGCCAACATATAAATCAGGTAATTGAAAAAGCTACTTCAGCTGGTTTTCTTAGACGTGCAGGCTTAGACTCTTCACTAAGAGTTGGATTCTCAAATGGTAATTTTGTTGTAACAATTCCAAATCCATTTATTTAATATTTTATATATAATTGGATTTTTTTAAGTATTGTAAAATAAGAGTATCCCTAAGGATACTCTTATAAAAACTGAGTGAATTAATATTTAATATTATTTACCATTGGATCTTTACACCAATGAAAAATGACATTGGAGGCATAAATTCTGTAGTATTTCCTGTAAAGTTGCAATTCACATTACATCTTTTCTATTAATTATTATATCCAATATGCCCTGAAAATTGTTGTCTTTTGGAATCCCAATATCAACCTTATCAACTAATTGGATATGGCGGACTCTTTGATATAAATTTCGAAGCAAGTAAGGCTGTAGAAAGGATAGTAGATTTTGGTATTAATGATATGCAATTACATAGAATATATGGATATATAGACCCTGGGAACATAGCTTCAATAAAAATTATTGAAAAATTTAATTTTAAAAAAGAAGGAATTCTAAAAGACGATGCATTTGCACGAAATAAATATTTTGATATGTCTGTTTATGCATTAATTAATAAACAAAAGTAATTTATATTAAAGAAGAGGTATAGATATGAAAATTAATAATAAAGACATATTTCTGATTATGGATTTAAAAGGAAAGGTAATGCGCACAATTCAAAATCTCTCTCTGGAATTTCCATCTTTGATGGCCCGTATTGATGGCATAGTGATGCAACCATATACAGTTTATAAGGGAAGGTTTTATTATTTAATTGTTGGCGAAGAAAGTGAAGAATGGGAACTGCATAATTTATAGACAAGTTCCCAACGACACTATATTTTCTTATTTTGTTAATTAAATTTCAGTAATATGAAGTTTTGTGTTTTCATCTTCATCATCTTCAATTAACTGATATAGTTTTCCATTATAAATTTCAAACGGATAAGAATAAAAAACATCTTTGTAAACAATTGGTAATTTAATCTTTTTTAAAAATTTTCCTTTTAAATTAAAAAAGTAAACATCAGTATTTTTTTCTTTCTTCTTTTTATATGCAGTAATATAAATATCTTTATCTGTAAAGCCTATATATTTTATTTTAGGAAAATACTCAGGAAATACTAACTTATTCTTTATTAAATTTTCATAATACTGTTTTACAACAGGTGATTTTTTCATCCAGTTCCTATAATTTCTTTCATCTTCTTTTGTAACTCGTTTTTTTTTAAAATCATAATCTACTGTAAGAAGCTTAATTCCCTTTATATTAAATATAGAAAAATCATTACTAGAAGTAACAACCATATGGTCTCCAGAAATCACAAAACTCGGAGCACTTAAATCTACCCCACTCATCTTGGCGTTTTGTTGATACCAACTTTTTTTTATTGTTAATACTTTTATTTTTTTAAGTTCAGGATCATAAAGATTTATAACATCATATGACAAATTATCTTTATTCTGTCCTTTTAAGCCTACATAATTCTCTCCAAATTGTTTATACCACTTCCCTGTCTTTACTCTGAATTCTTTGATGAATTTCCCATCATTTGAAAAAAATGAGATTTTATTCTTACTTGAGACAATGATCCTTCCAGGTCTGAAGCTTAATTGTATATTAACATTTGAATCATTATCCATCATAAATTCTTTTGGACCTTCTCCTGCTTTACCAAATTTAGTAATAAGTTTAAAATCCTTTAATGAATAAACATAAACTGTAACCTTTTCAACAATATAAATACGGTTATTATCAATATAAAAACTACCTGGATTAGTAGGTCCATCTAAATCTATTATTCTTGTCCCAAAAACAAAACTTGTAAAAAATAGAGCCAAAACTAAAACTAAAAAAATAACTTTCTTAAGCATACTTCCTCCTTGTATAAAATATTATAAATAATATAGTAATGGATCTCCTTTTTATATAGATAAAAGACCTATTTTGTGTTATGAGGATTTATTACTACAATTTACATGATAAGCAAGAAATCCCTATTTTTTAAAACTTATATCTATGAAGTTCCCAAGTCTCATCTTCCTCATTTTCTAATAATTGATAGAAATATTTACTGTCAAATGTATTTGGATAAGTAGTTTGAACATCCTGTTCAACCA
>JAOZTV010000119.1 GCA_029939015.1 Candidatus Aminicenantota bacterium | reverse complement strand
ACAAAAATATATTTAACCCATATTGTCCGATATTTTCTTTTTTTAGTCAATAAAAAAATCCGCTCAATTTAGGCGCTTAGCAGTACTTTTCGTGTTTTTTTTGGCAGGACTTGCGTTTAAGTATGTAGAATCTTGCCTATATAACTTTGGTTCTGCCTGTGCCAGTTTAGGTATAAATATTTTGTAGAATATTTTTTTGAAAATCAGGGTTAATGTTTTATGATTTTTATAGCTTTGATGGTTGAAAAATAACGATAAAGTTGCTATAAGCGTGAAAAACCATCTGAATTCAATATCTGTTCACGGTTATGTTGACAAAACCGTGACACAAGCGTATAGTTTCTATATGGCAAAAACACTACAAATTTTTAAAACGATAGAAAGTTTAAGGGCAAGGTATTATAAAGTTGCAAAAAAAAAGCAATCATTAATTGATTTAATAAATGAAGCTGAAATCCCGGAACATGTATATAATTCCAATGCAATTGAACATAGTACTTTAACTCTTGAAGAAACTGAAAAAATACTTTCTCAAATAGACTTAGATCGCTTTATTTCCGAAAGAGAGTTATTTGAAGCTAAAAATTTAGCAAGAGTTGTATCTTATATCAACGCTAATGCAAAAATTAAGGAATTAGATATTGATATGATCCTTTTTTTACATAAAATTTTATTATCCAATATCAACGATGAAATTGCTGGTCGTTTAAGACAAGGTGAAGAATGGGTTAGAGTTGGAAATCATATTGCTGTAGGCCCCAAATTAGTAAAACAGAAGCTTGAAGGGATGCTGATTGAATATAATTCCTTTACTAATGAAAATATAATTAAGAAAATATCATATCTTCATTTATATTTTGAACATATACATCCTTTTGTTGATGGTAATGGTCGAATAGGAAGAGTAATTAATAATTATATATTAATTAGAGAAGGTTATGTTCCAATTAATATTAAATATATAGATCAACAATTATATTATAAGGCATTGAGAGAATTTGATGAGAAAAACAAAACTTCAATTATGGAAGTAATCGTAGGAAAAGCACTAAGTAATAGTTATCATAAAAGATTGGCTTATTTAGAAGAAAGAGAAATTATAAAACTTCTTGATTATTCAAAAATAAACAAAATTTCACATTCTAACTTGTTAAACAAAGCCAATCGCCAAACAATTGAAGCTTTTTTAGAAAAAGGTATATGGAAAATAGGCGTTTAATTTAAACTGTTCTTAATATTTAATAAAAGAACCGAAGCTATGCTTCGGTTCTTTCTTAAATAACTAACTTAGGTTAAATTACATAAACTTGTTCTTCACTTCTTTAGCTCTCTTTATGCCTTTTTCAGTAATTAGAACTGACATCTGATTCATGTATTGTAGTATCATTCCCTCATCTTTGAGTTCATTTAATACATCAAATAAATATCCTTTCCAGGTTCTAAAAACCTTTATACTGGGGTCCTTTCTTGATTCTTCTTCCCAGCCTGAAAGATAAAGAAGCAACAAGTTCAAGTCTTTAATTGTAGGGTTAACCTGTGCCATTTTACACTTTAAGCCTTTTTTTGAATCTATTAAAGGTCTTCTCTCCAATCCCCTTAACTTTCATCAAATCTTCAACTCTTTTAAATTTGCCATGTTTCTTTCGGAAATCAACGATTCGTTTGGCGATCTTTTCTCCAATTCTTGGCAAATCTGTAAAATCATTGGCAATAGCTGTGTTGATGTTAATGATCTTTGTCTTGGAAATTACCTTTTTTTCTACAGAGATAAGGTTTGTAGAAAAAGAAAATACCATACCAACTACCAGTAACACCATTAAAACTTTTCTTAATTTTGTCATTATATCCTCCTGCTTATCTAATACAAAAATGATGCCAAAATGAAACAATGTTTTACTGTTTGAAGTGAATATGACGATATAAACAGGTCTATGGACAAAAATATAAATTTAACAATGTATTTCAGATAATTAGAATGTAAGGAATAACTTGCTTTGTCAAATGGTCAATGTAAACAATCGCTTACGCTGACAGAAAAATTTTATCTCATTATTATTCTTAATAGTTACTTATAATACCAATACAGTATTCTTGCTGAAAATAAAAATAAATTGGCATGATTCTTGTGTATGAATAGTGGAGGCAAAATGAATAATAAGGGGTTTACGCTTATCGAAACTATGGTGTCTGTATTACTAATAATGATTGCAGTTCTTTATGTTACGTCTGTTATTATTCATTCATTAAGATATAGTAAAAAAAACAAAGATATATTCTATATTCATCAAAAAGCAGATAATATTAAAAACCAACTATTATCCAATCAATTTAATTCAATAGAGCTCAGTGAAGGTGAAACAAAAAGGGAAGAGGATGGCTATGAAATATTTTGTAAAATTGTAAATAAGTCAGAATCATTAAAAGAAATTAGCTTGATAATAAAAAAAATGGGACTTAATAAAAAGTATTATTTTATAAAGTCAAAATATATAAATTAAATTGATTTGAATGACAAATTAAATATAAGCTTGCTGTGCAAGTAAACTGGCTGTGCCAGGGGGAGGAGTTATGAATAATGGGTTTAGTATTTTAGAGGTACTTATTGCATTGACAATAAGTGTGAGCGTTTTGTCTGTTGTTATTACAAGTGTTACTGATTCTGCTTCATATTCAAAAAAAATCACTGGAAACCAGGTAGTACTCGAATCAATTTTTCATACGGTTGATTCTCTCAAAGCTGACCTGACAAAATGTGGTATGAGATTACAGGAGGCAGGTAAACTATTTGAGTTTCCGGTCTTTGTTAATTCTGACATAGGATTTGATGCATTAATGGGTATGTCAACAATTTATTTAAAGAATGAAATTGATATTGGAACAGATTATTTAGAAGTTGACAATGATGAATATTTAAAAAAAAAAAGAAAAATTCTAATTTATGATGTTGAACAATGTACTTTTGAGTTTAATGAAATTAAAAATATTGGAAAAAGTGGAGGAGAATATTCCATTATTTTGTCTGAAAATACGAGACATAATTACCCTGTTAATTCAATAATTATTATATTAAAGACTGTGTCTTTTAAGTATTATACAAAAGAAAAAATTTTAAAAAGGAAAATTGATAAGGGGTATTTTCAGCCAATGATAGAGAATGTTACCGATTTTTATATAAAATATTTCCCTGAATCAAAATCTTTGCTTTACCGTATTGAAGTTGGACACAAGGAGCAAATAAGAGGTTATATTTTTCTCTCAAATATGGTGCAGAAATGAAAATAAAGCAGGATAGTGGGTTAATAATTACATCCCTATCTCTTATGATACTTCTATCATTTATCGGGGTTTCAATCCTTGCAAGTACAATTTTTCATATTAAAATATTAGGAGCAAGGAATAGGAAAGGAGGTGAAGTCAGCATACTTCAATCAGGTCTTATAAATTACCTGCATAATTTTAGAGAAAAAGTTTATATGGCAAATTTGAATGAATATGAGTTTATTGAAGATGATTATTTTAATAATGAAGGATTTTCTAATCTGATAAAAAAAGATTATTTAATAAGCAATATGTTTAAGAATAATATAAGATTTCAAGAAGAGTATAAAGCGATTGGAATTAATAATAAGGTAATAGCGATTTTAAAAGACAAAAAACTAGCCTTGGAATCAATTATAAACATTGATATTCTATCAGGAAATATACCAATTACAGCAATTCCACTTTTTTTGAACAAAAAATCAGAAATATCCAAGGCAGACTTTCTTATTAATAATAAAATAAATCTAAACTCAACAAGTTTTATTACAAAAAATGATACAGGCGTAAAATTTGATTTGGACAATTTTTTAGTAGATTCACTTGATTTAAACGGTAAGGTTCTTGACTGGAAAGATATCAGAAAACGAGTAGGTGAAGAAATAAATGATACTCCACTTGATAATGGAATATATTCATTCGTAAATGTAGAAAACGAAGAAAAACTTGATGCAATATTTATTCAGGGAGATGTTCAAAAAATAATCTTCTCAATTGAAGATGAAAAACAAAAACTTTTAATTACCTTTGAAGATAAAGACTATCTGCTTGCATATAAACCCGATAAATATGATTTAATATGGAAGAGTGAGTTCGAAGAACCGATACTCTTTAATGAAAAATTAATAATTAATGGTAGTATTTTTTCATTAATTAGCGAAGGGAATTTTGCTTTTTTAAAGAATACAGACCTATGCCTTTATTCATCAGGAATTGTGAATATCGACTCCTCATTGAATTCAGATAGTTCGGTTGGTTCTAGTTTGAAAATAATTACCGGATATAATGAGTTTTTTAACAAGCCTGCAAGTGGTGGTAAGGTAATTATTAATAAAGACAAAGATAATTCTATAATTAAACTTTCAGTATCTATAATTGCATTGGACAGAGTAGTAAATAATAATAAAGAAGTAGAATTTAATGGCAGTGTTTTTGCAGAAAGCATTGATAATAAAGGCATAATTAATTTTGTTCCTTTCAATAGAAAAAATGCCATTGACCCCTATTTTACAACTGAAAAATTTACATTTATAAAAGATTTTATTGTTTCGTTAAATGGTGAGGTTTATTATGATTAAAGAAAAAGATGGTTTTTCGCTAATAGAATTATTAATATATTTTTTATTACTTTCAATAATTTTTACTTTAAGTATTATAGGTTTTAAGTCATTTACTAGAGAAGCAGAGATTTCAAACGGAGTCAGAACAGTTATAGCAGCTTTAAATACAGCAAGATACAGTGCTGTGTCTGAATATGAGAAAGTAAAAGTATTGCAAAATAATAATGATATTTTTCTACAAAAAAAAATTGATGGAGATTGGACAACGTATAAAAAATTTAAAGTTAAAGGGGAGTTAAGTGTAAAATTTAATAATTCACCTGTTTTTTCTCCTTTGGGTTCAGTTGCACCTCTATGCTCAGTCTATGTAAATAATGAATTCAAAAAATACAAATCCTCAATATCAATGTCAGGAAGGATAAAGACAGTGCAGATAGAGCTATGAAAAGTATTTACTTTATTTTCAGGATATGTTTTAATTTATTTTGTTGCAGATTTAAAAATTGTAAGGTTTTTTTTGAAATTTACAAATACATTAGATTATTACAAAGCAGTCTTAACGGCGGTAGCCTGTATTAAATTATGAGTGCTGAGTTATGAATGCTGAATTATAAGTTATGAGTTATGAGTTATGAATGCTAAATTATAAATTATGAGTTATGAAAAGAAAATTACTGAAAGAACTTTTGAGTATGCGGTTCGTATTGTTCGATTATGTCAGGTTTTAGAAAAACAAGACAGGGTTTCCCGTACATTAGCAAACCAGTTATTACGTTCTGGAACTTCTGTTGGAGCAAATACAGAAGAAGCCCAAGCAGGACAAAGTAAAGCAGATTTTATTGCAAAGATGTCGATAGCCCGAAAGGAAGCACGAGAAACGCTTTACTGGTTGCAATTACTAAAAGAAACAGAACTCATTAATAAAGCTAAACTTGGAAACATAATAAAAGAAGCAGATGAATTGGTTAGAATTATAACAAGCATAGTAAAAACTGCACAAATGAAAAAATGATGAATGCTGAATTATAAATTATAAATTATGAATAAAGTAAAAAATTTTAATAAAACAGAAATAGCATTAATTCATCACTCATCATTCCTATTGATGATATTTTATAACAATGGTACACTTATACATTGATAATTGGAGTATAAATGTACTTTATTAAGAAAGAGATAGTAAATATATATGTAATACTACATATACACAACCGTTACAGGGCATTTAAGAAGAAGAGATAACAATGTCATATTTTGAATTTAAAAAGAGAAATCATCCTGAAAGGCTTTCAAAAAAAATGAGTATCATATAGAAGGAAAAAATGAAAATAAGTGAAATAATTTCAAAATCTGAGAAGCCCGAGCTTTATGAAAAAGGTACAGCATTTATGTGGACAGACGAACATATTTCTAAACAATTATTAAATGTTCACTTGAATCCCGACATTGACCTTGCTAGTAGAAAAAAATCAACCATAGAAAAAACTGCTAATTGGATATTAGAAAGACAAAAAAAGAAAGGAAAACTAAATATCCTTGACTTAGGTTGTGGCCCGGGGCTTTATACAGAAATATTTGCAAACAAAGGTCATTATGTAACAGGAATAGATATTTCAAAAAACTCGATTGAGTATGCTAAAAAGTCTGCTGAAGACAAAAAATTGGATATAACCTACTTAAATAAAAGTTATTTAGAAGTAGATTTAGAATCAGATAATTATGATTTAGTTGTAATGATATTCACTGACTTGGGAGTATTATCACCGACTGAAAGAGAAAGGCTTTTGGTAATGATTTTCCGTGTATTAAAAAAAGGTGGAACATTCATTTTTGATGTACTTAAAGACAGAGAAATTGAAAAGAAAACATCCCCTAAGGCTTGGGAAGTAAGCAACAACGGTTTTTGGAAAGAATCTCCTTATTTAGCACTTTCAGAATCGGTTTTATACCAAGAAGAAAAAGTCATTCTATTCCAACATATCATTATTGACACAGAAGAAAATATTGAAACTTACCGGTTTTGGACTCATTTCTTTTCTCAAAACGATGTGAGCAAAATGTTACATACACATAACTTTATCAATATAAGCTTTAGAGAAGATATTTTGCCTGAAGGAGATATGTGGAATGGAAATAATGTGATTTTTACAATGACTACAAAATAATGAATTAAAATTGGGAAAAACGCCCTGTAACAATGTATAAAAATAATAGCCGAGATAGTAGTAAATTCAATGATTGTAGTCCTCTTCAACTATCTTGTAACTTTACAGAAATGAAGTCCACAGTCGGCTACTATTCTTATACCAACCGTTAGCTTTAATTTAGAAGAAAACTCCGTAAATAAATGAATACTCAAATTATAAACAATCTATATGAACTTTGGGAGAAAATTGGTAATGTGACCAATAAACTGTCTAGAACTGAGAATTACACGACAGTTTCAATGGGTGATTCAGGCTGGCCCAATAGAATCTTTAATTTGAAAAACGATACT
Source organism: Candidatus Aminicenantota bacterium (assembly GCA_029939015.1). Taxonomy (GTDB): domain Bacteria; phylum Acidobacteriota; class Aminicenantia; order UBA2199; family UBA2199; genus JAOZTV01. The sequence continues at coordinate 1,743 of JAOZTV010000119.1, read as the reverse complement.
GAGTCTTTAGACGAAATAATAGAATTAAGTCACGAAGAAAGATTGCCTGAAATAATAACAATTAAAAAACCGAATGATTTAAGAGATAATTCCCAGTTGGAATTTGTAATGGAACAAAAAAATATGGCTCTTGATTTGAAATTAGTCTCAACTAAGATAACAATAAATTCTCATATAAAAAGAGTAATTACCGAAAAGGACACTATAAATTTTGCAGAAACAGCATCAAAATCTTTTGGGTATAAAATTGATTTTCAGGTTGTTTATAAAATTGTTAAAAACTCAGAGTCTATTCGATTATTTACTTATCAAGAAAATGATGAGAATTTAGGCTGTGGAATCATTTTTTTTGATTCTAATTATAATGCTGGATTACATATGATTGGAACACTCCCAAAAGCCAGAGGAAAAGGAATAGGAAAAAGCATTACGGAAAGATTATTAATTGAAGCCAAACAACAGAAAGTAAATTACTGTGTACTTCACGCTTCTTTGATGGGAGAATCAATATATAGAAAGTTAGGATTTGAATCATATGGAGTAATTGAAACGTATAAAATTTTGAAAGCTAAAAACAACTAAAGCTAACAACAAATATATGCCATTTGGCAAATAGTACTAAAAATGAAGATAATTATACTAAATAAAAATAATTATAACTTGAAAATTACGTGTTCCAAAATGCCAAACGTCGCATATTAAAACCGTTAAGCAAAATACAGGTAGACAGTTCATATAATTGCACTTGTCGTATAAATGTCATGTTTTTGTAGTTGCAATGTTGCCTCGCTTGATGTTATGTTTACAGATACATTTTTGATATAACATTTGGAGGGAAAATATGAAATCAGGAATACTAATTAGAGAATTAAGAATAAAAAAAGGACTGACTCAAGAAGAGTTAGCTGAGATGACTGAACTAAGTACACGTACTATTCAACGTATTGAGAATGGGGAGGTTGACCCACGTTCCTATACTCTTCAAATGATTGCAAAAGCTTTGGATGTAGATTTCAGTTTGTTCGTTGAAGGCAAATCCATAAAAGACAAAGAAAAAAAAGCTAAAAATGATAAATTTATTTTAGGATTACTTCATTTAAGTGGTTTGCTTCTGATTTTTATCCCAACGATTTTGATCTGGTCAAACAAAAAAAATAAGGTGGAAGGAATAAAAAATCATTTTAATGATGTTGTAGGTTTACAGCTGACTGTTTGGTTTATCAGTATCATACCTGGTATTGGAATGTATTATTTCCTTAGCATAAATAACTTCATTAACAGAGCTCATTATTTGATTTTAATAGGTGTTATTATTGGTGCATTGTTTTCAATTATGAATACAATAAATGTAATGAACAACAGACCATATAAACGTTTCAGTTTTATTAAATGGAAAAACAATGGTTTATACCTATTTTGAAATAGGTCGAATGATTATTGAAGAAGAACAAGCAGGAAAAGAGCGTGCAGTATACGGAAAACAGCTTTTACAAGGGCTCTCAAAAAAACTTACTGTAGAATTTGGGAAAGGATTTTCTCTAACCAATATTAAGCAAATGCGTAGTTTTTATCTTATATACTCAAAAGGTCAGACGCTGTCTGACGAATTCAGATTGAGTTGGTCTCATTATTTAAAATTAATGCGAATGGATAACGAAAAAGAAAGAAAATTTTACGAGATCGAAGCATACGAGAATAATTGGAGTTTGAAAGAATTCCAAAGACAATTTGATACTGCATTAT
>JAOZTV010000431.1 GCA_029939015.1 Candidatus Aminicenantota bacterium | reverse complement strand
TAACTAATCTTGCAAAGACAACAAAAAGTGGAGGAAGAAAATCAAGGGATACCTTTGTTGCAATAAAGGATATTGCCCAGAAGAATACAGCAATAATTAAAGCCGAATGTATTCTAAAAGCACTTATTTGTTTTTCCATAATATAACCTACGTTGAGCGATTAATAATAAATAATTGAAAATTTTATAAATTATTTTTTATATACTCTAATGCTTGGTTGATAATTAAATCTAATTTAGATGAATATTTAAAAGAATCAAGTGATGAATTTAATTTAGTCAAATTATCCTTAAATTCCTTTTCTAATAATATTCTTTTCTTTTTTATTATACTCATAATTCTATACTCTCCAATAATATTAATTCTTTAAATGGAGCCGGGTCATCAAATAAAAAATGTACTAAATCTAATTTTTGAAAACCAAACTTATTATAAAAATTAATCTTAATCTTGCGTTTTTCTTCTCTTTTTAATAAATGATTACTTAAAATTAAGATATCAATGTCTCCTCCTTTTTTGCTATCATCAACCCTTGAACCAAAAAGATAAAGTTTGAAATCTTGAAGATATTTACTCAACTCATGTTTAAAAAAATCAATTTTATCTTTTTCTATTCTCATTATACTTTACCTCAATATTTAATAATATAAGTAATAAAGTAATATGTCAACTATTTTAAATTCATAATCTCCAAAATGTAAAATTTAAAGTTGACAAAAACAATTAGTGGGTCTATTATTCTATTTTAGGTATTTGTTAAAAAATATAACCCAATTTTGGTATGAATTAAATGAGGTGGGAAATGAAAAATTATAAGGTTTCTGAGGAATGTATAGGTTGTAGAGCCTGTGTTGAGGTTGCTTCTTCAAATTTTGAGATTAATGATAGTAAGCTTGCTTTTGTTAAAAAGCAACCGATAAATTCAATCGAGGAAGAAGAAAGTAAAAAGGCTCTTAATATTTGTCCTGTTGATGCAATATTTATTGATGAAGTTAAAGATATATCTAATGTAGAGACAATTATAGCTACATCAAATATAAAGGAGACACTGGACAGATATCCAGAGTTAAAAGATATCCTTGTAAACATATCTCCGAAATTCAAAAAAATGCAGAATCCTGTCCTGTATAATACTCTGGCAAGATTTGCCAATTTTAATGATGCGGCAAAGGTTACGGGTTTATCTGTATGCGTAATTTTGCATGCTATAAATAAATTTCTTGGGGTTGAAGATAAGCTTGTCAAGAGTATGCCTGAATGTATTCAAAAGGTTAAAACTCAAATTAATACTAAAAGTATTGACATTTCATGGGAAGAAAATGCAGAGAGGTATATTTATAATAATGACACTATAGAGGAATTAATTAAAAAAGTATCTAACTTACCTGTTCAGGAAAATATAGTTATAATTTCTGTTGAGAAGCCTGATGAGTTATTAAAGGTCGTAGATGGACTTAATTTTGTATTTAATCTTGAAAAGTCGAGAGAATATAGAGTGTCTATTTTTAATCCTGAAAAGGAAACTGCATTATGGACAGAAAGAAAAGATAGTTTTGAAGTTTTAGATGTAAGGAAGATGCTTACCGATCCATTTGATATTATTATTAAAAAAGCGTATAGCACAGAGGTAGGAAACGGATTTGTTCTAATTCAGAAATTTGAGCCAACACCAATGATAAATATGCTTTCAGAGATGAATTTTGAACATGAAACTGAAAAAAAGACTGCATTTGAATATTGGGTGTATTTTCATAAAAAAAAGGAAGATGAAAAAAAAGAAGATTCAAGCTCTGAGAAAGTTGATGCTGTAATACAATCGGCAACACCAGTTGCATATCCTGTTATTATGCGTTTATTACAATCTGATAAAATCAGAAAGAGTATTAATATAAAAGAATTAAAGGTATGGGATGAAACCGAAAAACATCTTGCATGGATAACGAATGGAAAGGCAGATATTAGCTTCTCTGCATTGATAACATCTGCAAAATTAAAGAATAGTGATATCAAAGTTCCTGCTCTTTTTGTATGGGATAATTTTGTTATCTTGACACGCTATAAGGCTGAAAAACTTGCAGATATTATTGGCAGGGATATACATACACCTTTATTTGAAGAGGCACCACCAGCAAAGATAACAAAATATTTGATAAAGGCAAGTGGATTAAATCCTGATGATTTTAATTTTGTATTTGGCACACCATTTGGCAGACCTGAAAAAATCTATTCTGATTTTATTACAGGAAAGGCAGATACTGTTATTTTAAGAGAGCCTGAAGCTTCTTATGCAATTAAGGTTATGCAGGATAGAAAAGAAGAAATATCAATTATTTCTTATAATAAAGTATGGAATGAAATAAACCCTGGTTTTGGTAGTTTTCCAAATGCAGGTTTGGTATTAAAAGGTGAATTTGCAAGAAAGCATCCTGAATTAACAAAAGTATTCTTAGATGAATTAAAGTCTGCAATAAACTGG
>JAOZTV010000430.1 GCA_029939015.1 Candidatus Aminicenantota bacterium | reverse complement strand
TGTAGGTTTTAAGGATAAATTTTGAAAAACTTGAATAAATTAAAAAAAACTGGACAAAATTTAACAAAACTCTTAAATGCAATAGAGCTCTTATACTGGGATCAGGAAACAAAGATGCCAAAAAATGGAGTAGAGGGCAGGGCAGAACAGATAGCCTATTTAAGTGAAATACTGCATGAAAAAAGTACAGAAGTAAAGCTTGGAAAAATCATTGATAATTTAATAACCGAAGAGGATAAATATTCATATTCTGATAAGGCTTTTATTAAGAAATTTCACAGAGATTATTCGATGGCAAAAAAATTACCGGGGGAACTTATATCAAATCTTGCAAAGGAAACCAGTCTAGCACAGAGTGTATGGGTAGAGGCTAAAAAAGCAAATAATTTTAGTTTATTTGCTCCAAAATTGAATATAATCGTTGACTTGCTGAAGGAAAAAGCTGACAGACTGGGATATGTATCCCATCCTTACGATGCTCTTCTTGATGAATATGAACCCTTTATGAAATCTGAAAGTATAAAGAAGATTTTTGACAAGTTACAAACAGGATTATCAGAAATTGTTAAAAAAATCAAAAGCTCAGAACAAATTGATACGGAATTTTTAAAACAGAAATATTCAATTGCAAAGCAGGATAAATTTGGAAGACAGGTAATTAAAGATATGGGCTTTCCAATGGATAGCGGAAGACTGGATGTATCAGCTCATCCATTTACTATTACCCTTGGTTCAAAAGATGTAAGATTAACTACAAGATACAGCGAGGATGCACTTTTTAGTGGTTTGTTTTCAAATATTCATGAGGCAGGCCATGGACTTTATGAGCTTGGTTTCTCAAAGGAAATACAGGGTAATATTCTTGCAACCGGTACATCGCTTGGAATACATGAATCTCAATCAAGAATGTGGGAAAACCAGATTGGGCGAAGTTATGGGTTTTGGCAGCATTATTATCCAAAACTGAAAAGTATTTTCCCAAATGAATTAAAAAATGTAGAATTAGATGGTTTCTACAGGGCAATAAATAAAGTATCCCCATCATTAATCAGAGTTGAAGCCGATGAGGTTACGTATAATCTTCATATTATACTAAGATTTAATCTTGAATTGGACTTAATGTCAGGAAAACTAAAGGTCAATGACCTGCCTGAAGCCTGGAATGAAAAAATGGAAAATTATCTTGGTATAAGACCTGAAAGCGATGGGGAAGGTGTTTTGCAAGATGTACACTGGTCATCAGGGCTTATCGGATATTTCCCAACATACTCACTTGGAAATATTTATGGAGTTCAATTCTATAATAAAATGAAAAATGATATTGTCAATATTGAAAAAAACATTTCAAGAGGAAATTTTGAAGAAATTTTAAGTTGGCTAAGAACAAATATTCACTCTTACGGTTCTGTTTATAGTGCAGAAGAACTTTGTAAAAAAATAACAGGTGAGACGCTAAATCCTGAGTACTTTTTGAACTATATAGATTATAAATACAAAAAAATATATAATTATTAGAGATAAATATTTTTTTAGGCAAATAGGCAAATAGGCAGGGAGGCAATGAGTAGTGCAAGAGAAGAAATATTGAAAGACATCTTTATAAGAACTTACTCTCTGCCTACTTGCCTCCCTGCCTATTTGCCTTAATAAAAAAGGAGTTAAAATGAATGATTTCGTAAAAAAAATAGACGTATTAAAAAAAGAAATGGATGCGGTAATTCTTGCACATAATTATCAGGTGTCTGAAGTTCAGCTTATTGCTGATTATCTTGGTGATTCACTTGAGTTGTCAAAGATTGCCGCAAAAATCAAAAATTCTGTGATAGTTTTTGCAGGTGTGAAATTTATGGCTGAAACTGCTAAAATTCTTTCACCTGAAAAAACTGTACTTCTACCAAGGCTGGATGCTGGATGTCCAATGGCAGATATGGTTACAATAGACGATTTGCATGATTTAAAAAAAGATTATCCTGAAGCAAAGGTTGTAACTTATGTGAATTCCACAGCAGAGATAAAGGCAGAGAGCGATATATGTTGTACTTCTGCAAATGCAGTTAATGTAGTAAAAAATATTGATGCAAAGCAGATAATATTCATTCCTGATAAAAATCTTGGAGCTTATGTACAGAGCCTTGTACCTGAAAAAGAGATTATTCTCTTTGAAGGATATTGCTATGTTCACAATAGGATAACAAAAGAAGAAGTTCTTCTAACAAAAGAAAAATATCCTGATGCAAAGATAATTGTTCACCCTGAGGCTCCAATGGAGGTCGTAAAAACTGCCGATGAAGTTTTATCGACAAGCGGTATGTTAAGATTTGCAAAAGAATCTGATGCTAGTCAATTTATTGTAGCAACAGAGCAGGGATTATTAGAAAGAATGAAGAGGGAAAACCCTAATAAAGATTTTTATCCGGCATTCCGTCCAAAAATTTGTTCAAATATGAAAAGAACGTCATTAATTGATGTCTATAATG
>JAOZTV010000429.1 GCA_029939015.1 Candidatus Aminicenantota bacterium | reverse complement strand
TAACTCCGGGAATAGCAGTCCCGTCTGCTGTTACTACCTTACCTGTAATTTTTGCCGCCCCTGCCTGTGCCATCATAAATGTTGATAACAAAGCAATAAGCAAAACTACAAAAAATGTTTTTTGCATTTTCATATTTCCTCCTTTTATGCATTTTATTTTTCACTATTATTTATGCATTTTAGATTCCACTATTACTATTTAGATATATAATTAAACCTGTTTTGCGGAAATCATACTCCAATTTACGGAATTTGATTGGTCATAAGGGGAAGGAGTTTTTGGATTATTATTTTTTTTTAAGAATATAAAAGAAAATATTCATATTTTTGGATATTATCCAAATGTTTGTATTTTTTGTTAAATAGTTCTTGATTGATAATTAATAAGATCTGACATATCAAATTTAAAATCATCAAGGCAGACTTCGTATCTTTTTATTTTTTCATTTAATGTCGTTTTGGCAACGCCTAATATATCGGCTGCAATTTTTTGGTTGCCATTTGTTACATCTAAGGCTGTATATATTAACTTTTTTTCTAATAGATTAATAAAATCTTTTAATGAATCTTTTCCTTTTACAGCATCATTCTTCAGATAATATAAAATAATTGGGTTTAAAACAGATTCGAGTTCTCTACCTTTAATATTTTGATTTTGATTTTTATTAGTTGTTTTTTCAATAAACATAATTATAACTCCTGTTATTTAACTAAAAGTAAATCAGGGAAATTTTTCCTATACTGTCTTGCCCATTTTAAGACAGTACTATCATCTAAAATAACTGTAAAATCACTCGATTTCTCTGAATCTATCATCTCTTTAATCTTTAAAATATTAATTATCATTGAACGGCTTATTCTTGTAAAACAATTAGGGTCTAATTTACTATTAATATCCTGTAAGGACATTGCAGCAACATAATATTTATTATCAACATGGATCTTCAAATATCCTTTATCAGACTCAATCCAGTTTATATCATCCATTTTTAAAAATGAATATTTTTTCCCAGTTTTAACAATCATTGTATCCATCTTTTCCCCCATTTTTTAATTAAGCTTTTTTTCCAACCATTCAATTTTAGTTTTTGGTCCTATAAGTTTTTTGCTCCATTCAGGTTCAGGGTTTCTAAAATACATATCATATCTGATAGTAACAGCATTATTAATGTTATCAAAATTTTCTTTAGCACCAAACATTCTTTTAAAAAACAAAGGATAGTTTATGTTTTCATTAAATTGAAACATTTCTTCTTTATCCAATAGGTTTAAAACAGTTCCTGCAAGAGCTACCTGATGGAGAAATATCCTTTTTTTAAAATTATCTTTACATTCTAAAATAATTTCAGGGTCATTATAAAGTTTAATGAAGTTATTACTCCAGTTTTTAAATATTTTTTTTTCTGGCCTGACAACTAATAAACCTGCATTAAAATATGGACGTATAATAGACTTGTCAGCAGGTGTTATCATAGAAAACACTGATGATTTTTGAACTGATAAGAGATCATAAACTCTGCTCCAGAATGTATCTAATGGTTTATTATATAATGATCCTATCAATCTATGCATTACAGGTTTATAACCAAAGCTTATACCATCATTTAGATCAAAAGCCCCGGGTTCTTCTAAAAAGATAGTATCTTTATCAAGCCAAACCAAAATATCAGCATTTCCAATTGCCTCCTCTTCAGCTTTAGATGCTGCAAATACCTTTCTTGCTATTACAAAATCTAATGCTTTAGTTGGGGTTTTAAACTCTTTTATAATTATATTTAAGTCTTTATCAATTTTCCTGGCATTATTTTTTACTTCTTTAATTTCATCAGGAACCATTATCCAAACAGGTGAATTTTTATATCTTTCAGCAAACATCCTCACACTTTCTGCAAGTATTATAGAATATTTTAATTGTTCTATATTCTCAGCCATAACAGCAAAGACTATCCTATTTTGAATTGTAATATTATCTGTTAATTTTTCATTCCCAAAACTCATTATCCATAATGCAAATATAATTAAAATTATTAAAATTAGCTTTCTCATATTTTCTCCTAAATTAAAAAAAATGAATATAATAACAACACAAACAATATAATTAAAAATAGATCCAATAAGGTAACAGGATACATTTTTTTATTAAGTAGATATAAATATTTTTTCATTTGATCTTTTGATATTCAAAATTATAAGTTTGAGTTTTACCCATTGAAAAATCCCAATGGATCTTTATTAATTTATTATCTATATCATAAGAAAAAGAAATATCAGCATTAAATTTTTTACCTTTAAAAGATCCTTTTGCTAGATTTCCATCCTTATTGGATTTAAATTTTATTATCCCTGATATCCAACTATCAAAATTTATCCATTCAGCTTTGATCAATTCACCTTTTTCATTATATTTATATATCTCAGAGCCCTTTTGTCCCTTAGATCTAATCATCAACCTTTTAATTAATTTCCTGTTCTTATTGTAAAAATT
>JAOZTV010000118.1 GCA_029939015.1 Candidatus Aminicenantota bacterium | reverse complement strand
TGAAGATGAAATCAAAGAAATAGCAGATTCTTAGGATTATGACTTATAAAGAAATATTTGAATTATTAAGAGAAAAAGCAAAAAACAAAAATGTTACCTGCTGTAAATATGGAAATTTTGTAAATCAAAGTAAATATAACAAAAACAAAAGAGCTTGGGATAGTAGTCTAGTACTGCTGGGCTTAAGTCCGTACCCACTTTTTTTTTTGTGTTTTGGAAGTGAGGCTTTAGCCTCGCCAATCACTAACTAAAGACATTACTTAGGCGGGACTAAAGTCCCACTTCCATAGTGGGTACGTATTTATGCTCAATGGTACTAGGATATCATTTGCCAGTAGGAAAATTAATGGATTATGATACTGCCTATAATTCAATGGAAAAGTTTGTTAGATTGATTTTGGAGAATGAATAAATAAACTATATTTTTTTATTTATTTTCTCCTGCTTCATACTCTTGTAAAGTTTTACCAGATTTTAATTTCCATTCTGTTAATCCGTTTGCACTTCTACCCATTATTATCATTGCCGCAGAAGATGAACTACTAAATAAATAATCACGTTTTATTACCATTTTATTACCTCTTTCGCCAATAACACTATCAAGAATTAATGTTTCTCTAAGTTTTTTCATTGCTTTTGGGTAAGAATCTGTTACTGGGTCAGCAATTTGTGAGTTTTCAAAAACTACAAATCCTTCAGATGTTGTTTTTCCAATTCCTTTAGCGCCTCTTATCGCAGAGATATAAAAGAAATCATCTTTGCCCTTTTCAGTTAATTCCTTTTTGTCGTATTGTCTTATTTGCTCAAAGGCATTATATCCAAGAGTATTTATTAATGTTAAAGCATTATCCAGAAACTCTTCCATCTCAGCTTTGTCAGATTCTGAAATACTTGATTGTGTAGGTTTCTGAGTATTTACTAAATTATACCTTTTGACATTAAATGCAATTTCATGAAGTCGATTTTCAAGATATTTGATATGTGCTTTATTTAAGTTGTCATCTTTGCTAATAAAAACAATTGCCTCATTCCAGAAGTCTTTTTCTTTTAAATGTTGATTAAGTCGTTTAAAAATATCTTCTGCTTCTCCAATATATATTTGTCCTTTTTTTGATAGATCTGTAGTTTTATTTAATAGTAAATAAACTCCTGTCGTTTGCAATTCAGGTCTATCAGAACAAACTTTGACTAAATTTCTTGGTATTTTATAAGCTTTACCAGTCCAATTTGACAATTCACATGTCAGCCTTCCATTTGTATCACCATCAATCAAGAACAGCTTTATTGTTTTACCAAATTTCATGTTATAACTCCTGATTTAGTTTATAATTATTTATATCACTAATATCTCTGCAATCATCTATCCTTTTTTTTGATGTATTATCTAACATTTAATTTTTATCCTTTAACTTTTTTTTAAAACTTACACCTTTTTTGGTTAGACGATATTTTTGATTTTTGCTTCTGGGTTTTTCAGGTAAAGTCATTTCTACATATCCAGCTTTAATAGTAGGATTAAGATAATTTACTCTAAAACTCACTCTATCTTTTATATGGACATTTCTCATTAATTCACTTCTAGTAACTTCCATTTTTCCCATTGTCAAGATCAACCTTTCAACTTGGTGGGTATCTTGGTGGGTATCTTGGTGGGTATCTTGGTGGGTATTCAAATCTCTTTGTTTACGAAAAAGAATTGTTCTAAACATATCTTCTTGGATAAATTGAGGTTCTCTCAACCCTACTTTTTTAGATTTATTAACTATATCTGTAGTTCCTGTTCCTAATCTTTCAATATATGCTGTAAGAAACATTGGTTCGGCAAGCAGAGGGTTTTTTGGAATAGAATTATGTAATTCTTTAAGTTTATTTGTTGTCCAGCCCATAGGAAGAACTCCGGGATTCCAGATTTCTACCCTATCTCTTAGAACCATAACCTGAACACTTGCATTACTACTATAATCACGATGAACCACAGCATTAACAATCGCTTCAGCAATTACATCTTTTGGGATTTCATAACTACCAGGAATTTGTACATGTTCTTCTCTAGTTTCTATTCTATAATCCAGTTTATTTAATACAAACTCCAAAGCATAATCAACCAATTCAAAAACATCACCTTTAAAAACTTTATAAGAATTTATAGGCTTTTCTACTTTATTTCCATAAAAAGACGCACACCTAATCTCAGAAGTAATAAAAAAACGTTGGGGATTCTTACCAAAGAGCAAAATTGCTGCATTAGTTATTTTTGATTTTTCTAATAAATTAAGATGAGTTAAGACAGTTTCCAAAGGAGTTGTTTCCAATAAAGAAAAACCTCTCTTAATATTGGCGAGCCTAATAAAACTTTTAACTTTTTCATCATCAATGTCATCAATAGAAGCCTTTAAACTAAGAGTAGCATCAAAAGGAGCTGTTCTAATAATTTCCTTTTCAATTAAATAATTTACAAGTGATGAATAAACCGCTGTTTTTAATTCACTAAGAGTAGTAAAAGATTTACGAACCAAAACATTCTGAACTTTATTTACAAAAGCATTTTCTTTTGAATGTCGATTTTTCACTTTTTTTATGTAAACAAATCTATTTTTATTGCTTATTGTAGCTCGATCAAACTCTCGTTCTGTTGGTGAAATACCTGCAACATCTTCAAAACCATATTCTCTACCTAAAAGGCCAAGATATATATCACATTTGTCAACTTCAGTTAGGTATACATTATCAATTCCTATATCTACAGCAGGAAGTTGCTCAAATAAAAATGTTTCAAAAAAAACTCCAAGTAAAGAATCTGAGAAGATATACTCTCTCAACTCTTTTCTTTCATTTGCAAATTCTTTCTGAACACTGCTTATAAATATTTTGATTTTTTTCATTACTAATATTATACTATTTATATAATTATAAGTCATCTATTACATATTTGTTTTATTAATTTGATAAAAGAACCGTTTGATAATATAATAGTCTAATGAAAAAAACAGAAAATAGTATTATAAAAAATATTTCAATTATGAGCTTGGTTTTCTGCTTATTTGTATTACCATTAGCTGCTGAAGATAAAAAGCCTGATAGAAATGAGGAAAAGAAAAAAGAAAAGACTAATAAAGTTAAAAAGTCCCATTCACATAGACGAAATACTGACCCGAAATATTCTGTATTTGGCTCTCCAAAATCTCCAGAATGGAAGTTTCAATTAGCTCATGATCATAAAAATAATGAAGGGGTTTCTGCATTTAGTTTTTTCCGCAAAGACCAGAGAGGCAAGACAATGTTTTTCTCTGTTTTGGATAATAGTTTCGATAAAACAAACCAATACAGAGTACAGCAAATATCAGGTGGTATGAGTTTATTCCCATTTAATGACGATGATAGATATCAACTTGATTTAGGTACTACCTATGATAAGATAAAAGATTCTACTTTTGATAATATTACTCTATTTTCGAGATTTACATGGCGTCCAAATAAATCTCTCTGGATGAGAGTTGGCTTTGAACATTATGACGGACATTATTTAGAACATAGTGAAAATTCTTATGCTGAATCCTCATTAAGTTCTTATTATTTTGCAGCAAAATATAAAATAGGTTTTATTTCACCAATTGCCGTTTTAGGTAGAGGCAATCTAAATGGTTTGGAAAACAACAGGTATGGTGCCGGAGCTTTACTTAGAGGTCCCAAAGGTACTTTCTTATTTGGTGGTCATATTAGGAGCACAGATGAAGAAGAAAACATAAACACTTTTGCAATAGGCAGGTGGGCTCCTTTCAGACCCGATGGACTACCAAGTGGAATATTTGTATGGAAACATAAGGATAATTATGATTTTCAATTAGGCGGTATTTTTTTTGGTAGTCGCAATAATTTTGTACGTCCAGCTGCAATTGGTATGATAACAGGTATGTTTATAAGCAATATGACATTGAGAGTTAATGCCAATCTTCGTCAAAAAAAATTAATGACAGTAGGCGAAGACTATCAGGATGCTGATATTTCCATCTACTATGTTCATTTACATCAACAGATAACTCCCACAAGTAAGGTTGGGTTTTCTGTAATACAATTATATAAACTATTTGCCAATATAAAATTTTGGATATTCTGTGAACCCGTAATTGGAGTTTTTTATAATTTTGAGACAATTCCAACAGTGAATTATAATCCGGCTACACATCAGATGGTATTTGGAGATGAAACAGAAAAGTTCTGGTCATTTCATATTGGGACAAAAATATTTAAAAAATTCATGATCAATATAATTACAGAACCATCACGTTCAAGCATAACAGTTGCAGCTTCTTATTTGATTAAATAAAAAAAAACCATGCCAAATAAACTGACCTTAGAAGAAAAAATAGGGCAGATGTTTATGATTGGATTTGATGGGATAATTTTACCTGATAAAATCAAATCATTTATAGTTGATAAAAATATTGGTGGAATTATTCTTTTTTCAAGAAATATAAATTCAATTGAACAAGTAGTCAAATTGAACAAGCAACTTCATTTACTTGGAAAAACAACACCTATGATTTGGACTGATCAGGAGGGTGGTAATATTGTCAGATTTGGAGAAATGGCTGCAACTGGAATTTCTCACATGGGAATTACCCAAACAAATCGTCCTGAAAATGCAAAGATAATAGCTTCGTTAATTGCAAAGGATATGAAAGCCCTTGGGATAGATGGAGTATTTGCACCTGTACTTGATGTTAATATAAATGAAAAAAACCCTGTAATTGGCATTAGATCATTTTCTGATAAGCCAGATATTGTTGTTAAATATGCAGAACAATTCATAGCAGGTCTTAATAATGAAGGTATTGCATCCTGTGCTAAGCATTATCCAGGTCATGGAGCTGCCTCTGCTGATTCTCATTTAGAAATCCCCAAAATACTTTTATCGATAGACAAGTTTGAAAAACTCAGTATTTTTCCATTTTTAGAACTTTCAGATAAATTGGATTCAATTATGACAGCTCATGTTAAATACCCAAATATTTCTGACAAAATAGCAACATTTTCTAAAGAATTCATAGATGAAAGATATAAAAACAATTCAAACTTTGAAGGTATTGTCTTTAGTGATTGCCTTGAAATGAAGGCTATATCTGACAATTTTTCAGCAGAAGAAATAGTATATAATAGCATTAATGCCGGTATAGATGTTATGATAGTTAGTCATACTTTTTCAATTCAGGAAGAGTATTATAAAATCGCATTAAATCTTGTAAAAACTGGAGTGATAAAAGAAGAAAGGATTGATGAAAGCGTTTCAAGAATACTGAAACTTAAAAATAAATACAAAACGCAAATCAAAAAACAGTCAACTCAGCTTCCTGCAATAAGACAAGATATCGATATTGAAAAAAAAATTGCATTAAGTTCAATTAATATTTTAAAAAATAACAATAATAAATTACCTATAAAAAAAGACACAAAAACACTTTTTATTGAATTTACAAATAAAATAACAAGCCCTGCTGTATTATCTGAAAAGGCATCAAAACTTGAACAAATAGTAAAAGAATCTTTCAATAATAGTGACAGTCTTAAACTGAGTCTATCTGACAATTTGGATATTAAAAAACTATCTGATAATATTGATGATTACAAAAACATAGTCATTTTTATTTATTCATTTACTGGAGAAACTAAAAAAAAACTAAATAAAATAATTGAAAAACTATTTAAAAAAAGAGATGATATTATAATTATTTCTCTGGAAAATCCTTATGAAATAAATGATCTAAGTTTTATTAATACTTTTATCTGTTCTTATGGTTTCAGAGATATTCAGATTGAAGCAGTTTTGGAAACTCTAAAAACCTATCAGCAAAAAGTTCTGCATAATCTAACGAATGTGTAATAATTAGAATTCCTAATTTAGATTTTTTTCTTATTTTTTTTATACTCTCAATTAATCGAATAGCCATATCTCTATTTAAGTTTGCAAAGGGTTCATCAAGAATTATAAACTCAGGTTTCAGAATTATCGTTCTTAAAAAGACCAACCTCTGCAATTCACCTCCGGACACCTCATCAGGATATTTATTCAGTATATTTTTAGAAAGTTCAAATATATTAAGCAATTCATCAACTCTTTCACTTATATTCTTATGATTTTTTTGTATTAGCAGGGGTTCTTTAACAATTTTTCCAATTTTTAATAATGGATTAACCGACAAAAGAGAATTTTGAAACATCATTTGGTTTTGGCTTCTAAATTCTTTTAATGAAATGCTGTCAATTAGCTCTTGCTTATATAATAATGTTCCTGAATTATATTTTGTCAATCCCATTATAATTTTTGCAATTGTAGTTTTACCACAACCTGTTTTACCTATCAATGCAATAACTTCATTTTCATATATTTTAAAATTTATTGGCCCAACACTATGAGATTTATATTTCTTTGTAATATTATTTAAACTAAATCTAATTATGTTTTTATCAGGCATCTTATTAAGGCAGAGAGGCAGAGAGGCAAATAGGCAGGGAGGGTTGAAGCTCTTTTTTAGAATTACTCATTGCCTCTTTGCCTATTGCCTATCTTTTCAATAATTCTCTTTTATAAGATTAACCATCCTTGCATTATCAAAATGTCCAGTTTTCTGAGCTGTAATTTTTCCTTTTATTGGACGTCCAAGAAGATAAAAATCACCAATTATATCTAGTATCTTATGTCGTGCTAATTCTTCAGGAAATCTTAATTCTGTATTTAATATTTTTCCATTATCTATGAGAATGAAATTATTCATCCGACCGCCTTCAGCAAGCCCCATGTCTGCAAGCTTGTGAAAATCATCAACAAAACCATAGGTACGTGCTGGTGCAATTTCTCTCTCAAAATCTTCTGGAGAATTCATTATAAATTCAAAATTCATTTTACCAAGTGGTTCTGGATAGATAAGTGTATAATTAACAGCAAAACCGTCATAGGGTTCAACCTTTATGTATTTTTCGTTCTCACCTTCAATTCCAATTGTATGTGTTTTTGATATTTTTATTCCCGGAATTATCTCATCCTGATCAACAATACCACTTTTTCTTATTATTTTACAGAATTTAACTGCAGAACCATCGTCAATAGGGACTTCCTTACTTATTTTTATTGAGAGATTTGTTATACCAAAAGCATGTAAGGTTGCCATAAAATGTTCTATAGTATTTGCAATTAAACCATCTTTCTTTATTGAAGTGGCATAATTTGTGGTATCAAGATATTCAACTCTGGCAGGGATATATCCTTCTTCAGAAATATTTTCAAATCTTATTCCCTTACCTGGTCCTAATGGTTTAATGGACATACCTGTTTTTTCTCCAGAATGAAGCCCAATCCCATAGAATATCAAACTCTCTTTAATAGTTTTTTGTTTTTGTGTATTCTTCTCATCTTTAATATCGTAGATAAAACTACCTGTCTTTTCTTCCTTTTGTTCAGGTTTCCCATTATCAACAATTTCCTGTTTTAATATTTTTTTTAGTCTTTGATTTTCTTCTACAAGATTTCTATAGCTAAGTCCCCTACTTAAAACAAAAATCACCTTGTCAAGGCTTAATGGTTTTTCAAGAAAGTCATAGGCCCCATCTCTTACAGCTTTTACAGCAGTTGTAATGTTGCCATGCCCTGACATCATAATTATTATCTGAAGTGGATCCATTTCAAGAAGTTGCACCATTGTTTCCAAACCATCTATACCAGGCAACCATATATCTAAAAACACAGCATCAGGCTTCAGGTTCTTAAATTTCTCAATACCCTCTTCACCTGATGAGGCCAGATATACCAGATAACCTTCATCTTCAAGAACCGATGCCAAGGACACTTGAATATTTTTTTCATCATCAATAATCAATATTTTTTCAGGCATTTAAAATCTCCATATTTTCATTAGTCTTTATATCAACTTGTATTCCAGAATTCAATAATTTAATAATAATTTCATCCTGTTCAATTGTACATAGAACAGTATCACAAAATCCCCATTCATTACTCAAGGATAATTCTGCAATTTTTTCAAGTACCCCTCTCTTTATTTCTCTTGAGATATTTCTTGCACCATACTCTTTTGAATAACCATTATCTGCTATAATATCAATCACTTCATCTTCAACAAGTAATTCTTTATTTGATTTAATAAGTTTTTTTTCAATAATCTCCAATTGACCCCTTATTATCTCTTTAATACTTTTTTTGTCTAACTGGTTAAAGACTATTATATCATCAATCCTATTTAAAAACTCAGGAGCAAAGAATTTTTTCAATGATTTATGCAATGCAGATTTAGAAACTATTTTATCTGTATTGTCACCCTGATAGCCAAGTTGTACCTTTGAATATAGATTTGTACCAATATTGGAAGTCATAATAATAGTTGTATTTGAAAAATCAACAACATTTCCTCTTGAATCTGTAAGACGTCCAGCATCAAATATTTGGAGAAAAATATTTAATAATTGTCTGTCTCCCTTTTCTACCTCATCAATTAAGATAACAGAAAATGGGTTTTGCCTAACCTTATCGGTAAGCTGGTTAGAATCATTATATCCAACATAACCAGGAGCCGCTCCAACAAACCTTGAATATGTAAATTTCTCCATATATTCAGACATGTCAAGCCTTATAATATAATCTTCTGAACCATACAAGGCCTTTGCAAGAGAAATTGCAGTTTCAGTTTTACCAACACCTGTTGGTCCAACAAATAAAAACACGCCATCAGGTCTATTTTCGTTTATTTCAAAACCTAATTTAGATGTTACAACACCTTTTGCAACCTTCTTTAATGCCTCAGTCTGTCCTTTTATTTTATCAGATAAGGTTTCTTCTAAACCTGACAATCTTTCTCTAATTGACAGAGCAAGAAAAGATTCAGGCAAATTCAACATATCTGACAACACTTCAGATAATAA
>JAOZTV010000428.1 GCA_029939015.1 Candidatus Aminicenantota bacterium | reverse complement strand
TTAAAAATAAAACAGAATTTTTTCTAATATTTGACAGGCACATTATTTACTTTATTTACTCTTATTTACTCCAGAAATTTAGATTAAACTAACATATTTACACTTCTTCCTACGAAAAAAGTATATGGATTTAAGGGTTTGTTTATAACCTCTGCTCCATTATTGAAACCTAAACCCCCACCCTTATTATTTTTAGTACCATTTTTTCCTTTTTTATTAAAACTTTGTGAGTCATTTGATAAGAAATTTTTAAATCCACCAATTTCTACATCAAGTTTATTTATATTAAATCCATTATTTTCAATACCTGCTTTTAACTGATCAATATTTGTTAATATAACTTCCTTTACGGCAATATTTTCTGTATTTATCTTTGCATTTATTGAATTATCTTTAATCGTTAGTTCAATGTGAATTTTCCCAAGTTCAGGTGGCTGTAGTCTTATTGATACAGCCTCTGTACCCTTTGTTGCCATATATTTTATTACATTATCAACCTTATTAAGTATTTTATCTGAAATTTCCTGATATTGTTCAAGTATTTGTCTTGTATTAGAGGTCTTATCAAGCTTAATCTCATTAGTTATAATCTCTTTTTCTAAATTAAGATTAAGGTTTGCAGGTGTAACCGCTTCCTTAACAGGTTCCGTTTTAATTATATTTATACTCTCTTTCGCAATCTTTTCAGGTTCCTGTTTATCAAAGGCTTCAGTTTTCTGTTCAACTTCATTTCCCATATCTTTAATGTTTTTAAACCTGTTTTCAACTACAGTTTTAAATTCTTTTTTTTCTATTATATCCGTCTTTTCTGTTGTTTTTGGTTTATCTTCACTCTGCTGAAATAATAATTTTTCAGCACTTTGTTCTGTGCTTGTTTTTTTTGTATTTGTTAATTGATTATTTATAATATTTTCTTTTATCTGCTCTTTTACAGCTTCATTTTTTACAATATTTTCTTTGATATTTTCAATTTTACTCTCTAAAGAAATATTTTGCTCTGAAGAATTTTTTACTTTATTCTCATTGCTTTTATTATTAACATCTCTATTGTCTAATTCATTATTTGATTTTTTAGCATCTTTATTAGCTTCTGTGTTTTTGTCTTTTGTATCTGGCTCATTATCCTTATAAACAGCTTTAGTGTCTTTGTCATTATTTGAATTGTTTTTTTCCTGATATTTATTCTCATTATTATGAATAGGTTTGTCTGATTCATCTACAAGCTTAGTGTTCTTTGCATTTGAACTTATTTCTAACTCATCTTTGAAACTATTATTCTTATTTGAGTTTATTGTATGCTGTTCAATAGTATTAGCCTGAACATCCGTATGTGGCATTAACAACATATCAGAAAACTGATTTACATTATCTAATTTCATATTCCTCCAAAAAATAGAAGCAATATTGATGCCAAGTATTAATGTAGTGTTTTCTTATAAAATTCAGTAATTAAGGGAATATTTGTCATAGGGGGTTGGTAAAATTTTCCTAATTTGAAGTATAAACAAAACCACCATTTGAATATATTATGTCATTATTATAATGATCGAATTCTGTAATATCATATCTTCCCGATTGTTCCCAACCTTCAAAACTGCCATCTCTGCCTGATGATGCAATATAGAATGATGAATCATCCTCTTCATCTAATAGGTATAGGTATTTATTACCCCACGCATCTCTTAAACTACCAAGTCTGGAAAAATAAGGAAAATTCATATTATTTAATTCATCTATATCAGAAATATCAGGTGCCTTGCCATTAGATAACACATATTGCATAATTGCATCTCCTACAGATTTAATATCTCCCTTGGTCTTGAGAAGTTTTCTTCGCTCAATCTGGAAATAATCTTTTTTATCTTCTTTAGAAGTTTTAGTTGAAGTACAATAACTAAATGATAAAATAATTGAAAGAATAACTAAAATAACAAATTTAATGTTTTTATTCATTTTCTTCTATCTCCTTATCATTTTTAAAATATTTATAAAACTCAAGACATTTTTTACCCAGCCTATTTGTTTTATAATTATCAAAAAAATTGTCTTTAATGTCAGTCCTTAATGGTCTTTCTACAACAATCATACCATCTTTAGCTAAAATATCCCTTTTATATATGACTTTCAACGGGCTTGCTACTTCTAATAATTTATATGGGGGGTCAAGAAAAATTATATCAAACTTAAAGCCATCCTTTCCTAAAGATATCACACTTCTATTATAGTCCCCAGTTATTATCCTATAATGATCCGACGGTATTCCTATTTTTTCAATATTTTTTTTAAGATATTTAATAGATGCAGGCAAAAGATCAATGAAAACCACATACTCTGCACCCCTTGAAAGTGCTTCAATTCCAATGTTTCCGCTACCACCAAAACCATCAAGAAAAATTGATTCTTTAATCTCTTTTTGAATTGTATCAAAAAAGGAGAGTTTAACCTTTGCAGTTGTAGGACGTACTTTGTCTGAATTAGGCGATAATAACCTACG
>JAOZTV010000427.1 GCA_029939015.1 Candidatus Aminicenantota bacterium | reverse complement strand
GGAGAAAAATTTGGTTCAAGTTATCTTAATATGATAACAGTAAAAACAGACAATGTTTTTACACATAAAAACCTTTCATTAATAAAAAAAATAAGTGAAGAACTTGAAAAACTGGATGGTGTCGATCAAATAATAAGTATTACAAACATCCTTGATGTAAAAAAAATATCAGGTGGGCTGGAAGTAGGAAAACTTATTGATAAGGGAATAATACCAAAAGATAAAGAAAAACTTGAAAAACTCAGGACTTATACATTATCAAAGGAGATGTATAGGGATAGTATTATTAATAAAAGCGGTAAAACAGCTGTAATAATTCAACGAATAAATCCTGATGCCGATAAGGAAGGTCTATCGGAAAAGACTGAAATACTTGCAAAAAATCTTATAAAAAACAATAATGGAGTTGAAGTTTTCTTCGGTGGAATGCCCTTTGCTATGTTTTATGCAAATAAAATTGTTGAGCATGATCTATTATTACTTACACCATTAGTAGCTTTTTTGATAATTTTTGTATTATTTGTCAGTTTCAGATCTTTTCGTGGAGTAATCCTACCTCTTCTTACAGTAATGATTTCAACATTAATTGCAATTGGATTAATGTCACTTTTTGATATCCCCCTTACAATGTTGTCTTCAATGATACCGGTTGTACTTCTTTCTACAGGTACAGCCTATGTTATCCATTTAATAAATGCAGATAGAGAGGTTACTATTGCAGGTGCGTCTTCAGTATTAGACAGATTAAATAAGGCTTTTGGTAAAGTAGGTGTCGCAATTCTACTTTCCGGTTTAACTACAGTTATTGGATTTGTTTCTCTTGTAACAGCCGACTTAAATCCAATTAAAGAGTTTGGTATATTTGTTGCAGTTGGAATTCTGGTTGCATTGTTCCTGACATTTTTTTTAGTACCGTCTCTTCTTAAAATTTGGCCTGCAAAAACAAAAATATTAAAAAAATTAAAAAACAAAAATATTATTTCAGAAAATCACAAGGAAACGATAATAGATAAATTTCTAGTAAAAACAGCTGCTTTTACTTTCTCAAAACCATGGACTATAGTTATTATTGCTTCTGTGATAATAATTCTATCAATTATAAGTCTCCCTAACTTAAAACAGGAAGTGAATTATTTTAAATATTTTTCAAAAGATAATCCTGTAAGACTTGGTGTTGATTTATTGGAAAAAGAGTTTGGTGGCGCCTTACCAATAGTTATTGATTTTAAAGCAGACAATATCAAACATCCTGCTTTTCTAAGACTTTTACAGAGGACAGAAAAGAAGTTAAAAGCTATGGAACATATCAGAAATCCTCAGAGTGTAACCGGGCTTATAATGGAAATGAATGAGATAATGAATGGAAGGAGAATAACGCCTGATACAGTAAAGGGTGTAGAGAATCTATGGATATTTATTGACGGCAAAAAAGAGTTAAAACAGATGGTTGGTGAGGACAAAAAAGAGGCAATAATACAGGTTATGCTAAATCAGAGTGATACGCCAACCATAGTTAAAGTATCAAAAGCAGTAAGAGAACTTGTGGATAATATACCATTGAAATGGGGATCAATAGAAAGAAAAGATTTAAAAGATGAAAAAAGAGTAAAAATTCTCACAGATATTCAGATTAAATCAGCTATTTCAGATATTGAAAATGATCTGTCTTTTATAGGAATAAGTATTAAAGATAAAACAGAATTTAAGAATGTATTGATGGGAATTATATTAGCTCCTGAACCTCAATTTGAAATATGGAAAAAAACTGTTGAAAAGTTCACAAAATCCTATATTACATCTGAAAACGCAGAAGTTGAAATTACAAATATTGATTCAACAAAAGAACTGATTGCGTCTATGTACAGCATGAATTCTTGGGATGCGAAAACTATTAAAGACATTATAAAAAGTATTGTTTCAAAAGAAATAATAGAAGAAGACCCAGAAATTATTGAAGATTTTTCAAAATCTTTAAATGATATATGGAATCATTCAAAAAAAGAGGCAAGAGTTATAGCAATGCTCAATCTTCTAAACAATCATATTTCAAAATCAAATAATTTATTAAACGGCATTGTGTATGAGCGTCTAAAAGGTGATTTCTGGCAATTGGTTGAAGATAAGATATGGCTTTCTGAGAAAGATTATAAAAGTATTACTGGAGTTGCACCTGAAAAGACATTTGATATTTATATTGATGATACCGGAATAACTAAAATTCTTGCACAGGTACAGACAAGGCTTCTTAGTAGTCAGATACAAAGTTTGGCTATTGCAATTTTCCTTGTTTTGTTGTTGCTTATTACTCAGTTAAGATCATTTCTTGGTGGTTTTCTTGCGATTATTCCCGTTTTATTTACAATAATTTTCAACTTTGGATTAATGAGCTTATTTGGAGTTCCTCTTGATAATGCGACTATGATGATAGCGAGTATTGCAATTGGAATAGGAATTGACTATACAATTCATATAATTTCAAGATTTAAAAAAGAGTATTTAA
>JAOZTV010000117.1 GCA_029939015.1 Candidatus Aminicenantota bacterium | reverse complement strand
TTCTATTCAAAGCTGGATTTTTTCTAAAATAAATGAGATAATTACAAATGGAAAAAAAAGTAAATATTTCAGCATTTTCAAATAATAATTTGACAGCAGAAAAGAACAGAAAATTCTTTTATGATAACGGTATATTCACAACAAACATAATTGGCTCACCAGGATGTGGCAAGACTTCAATTTTAGAATATATGGCAAGTCATTTCAAAGAAAAGTTTGCAGTAATAGTCGGCGATGTTAAAACCGCTTTAGATTCAAACAGAATAATAAAAGCAGGTCATAAATATGCGTATCCAATTGAGACTGGTGGAGGTTGTCATATTTCGCCAAAACAGATAAATGAGAAAGTTGAAGTATTAGATAAAAACATAGATTATCTTTTTATTGAAAATGTTGGCAATCTTGTCTGTCCCTCTTCATTTGACCTTGGCGAAAGGTTTAAAATAGCAGTTCTCAGCATTCCAGAAGGTGATGAAAAAGTAAAAAAATATCCAGCACTCTTTCTTAACTCACAGGCAGTCATAATTAATAAGGTTGACCTTTTAAAATACATGGATTACGATATTGAACAAGTAAAAATAGATTGCAAAATTCATAACCCAAAGGTAAGAATATTTGAAACCTCAATAAAAACAGGAGAAGGATTCGAAGATTTCTTTAATTATCTAAGAGAACAGAGAAAGTATTATTAAAACACTCTCTTATTATTTTTATTTAAAAGACCACTCAGAACTTTCTGTGGATTTTCAAATTTATTTGCAAATATCATAGCTGCGATTATATAGGGTTTGTATCCTGCTTCGATGTAAGTTTGAATCCTGTACTTTTCAAATACTTCTGCTGATACCTCACCCTCTTTACAAGAGACACCTGAAATATCTGCTGGTAAACAGTGCATATATAATGCTTCTCCATTCTTAGTAAGCTTCATTTTATCTTCAGTACATTCCCAGTCTTTATGATCTCCATTCATTGTTAGACATTCCTGTTCAAGAGTTTTTAATCCCTCGGTATCCTTATTATTTAAAAGTACAGTTCTTCTTTCCATTACCGAATATGGTGCCCAACTCTTTGGATACACGATATCTGCATCTTTGAAGGCACCGTCCATTGAATGGGTTATTTCAAAACTTCCTCCATTTTCATTTGCATTTTTTTTAGCAACATCAATAACATCCGGAATAAGATCGTAACCTTTTGGATATGCCAATGAAACATCCATTCCATATCTGGTCATTAGACCAATAATTCCCTGTGGAACAGAGAGTGGTTTTCCATAACTTGGAGAATATGCCCATGACATTGCAATTTTTTTTCCTTTGAGGTTTTCAAGTGAACCAAAATATTTTTTAAGATGTAAAAGGTCTGCCATTGATTGGGTCGGATGATCAATATCACATTGCAAATTTACAATTCCAGGTCGCTGTGGCAATACCTTGTTTATAAAACCATCATCAAGTGCATCCCCTACCTCACACATATATTTATGACCTTCACCAAGAAAAATATCATCTCTAATACCAATTACTTCTGTAAGAAAAGATATCATATTTGCAGTTTCTCTAACTGTTTCACCATGAGCTATTTGAGATTTACCCTCATCAAGGTCAGACACTGTAAGCCCAAGAAGATTTGCTGCAGATGCAAAAGAGAACCTTGTTCGTGTTGAATTATCTCGAAATTGAGAGACTGCAAGTCCAGATTCAAAAACCTTTGTTGATATATTATTATCACGAAGTGCTTTTAATGCTTCAGCAATAATAAGGATATTTCCCAAATCTTTTTTTTCTTTTTGCCATGTTAATAAAAAATCCTTTCCAAATAAGCCTTTACTTTTATCTGATATTTCGTCAATTATACTCTTGATTTCATTCATATTTACAATTCTCCTTTTATTTAAAACATATTATACTATACATAAGAACATTTAGGAATATTTAAACCTCTCAACAGTTATATCGTTAAATTTTAATTTATTTTGACAATATGCGAAAGCCCATGATATTATAATTTATTAATTTAACAATAAAAATAAAAAAGGAGATTTATGATGAAAAAAAGTTTATTATTTGGTTTAGTAGGATTTATTATTGGTGTTTTAATTACTGGTGTAGTAATGTATAAAATGGCACCAGGCTTAATGATGATGGAAGATGTAAGTCCTTATAATTTTGAAGAAACAGTAGCAAAGTTTGAGAAATCAGTTAAGGAACATGGTTGGAAGATTCCTAAAATACATGACCTTCAAAAAACAATGAAGAAGTTTAATAAAGACGTAAAACCTGTAAAAGTTATTGAACTCTGTCACCCAGATCATGCAGGAAAGATTTTAGCAAAAAGTGAAGAAAGATTAGTTTCATCACTAATGCCTTGCAGAGTTGCTTTTTATGTAAAGGCAGATGGCAAAACTTATATTTCAAGAATGAATTCAAGTCTAATGGCATCAATGATGGCAGGAATTATTCCAGAAGTAATGGATGAGGCTGCACAAGATACAGAAAAAATGCTCAAAGCTGTTTTACCTAAGAGTTAATTCATTTAATACCATAAAAGTATGGGTTGTTTTAAACCCATACTTTTCTTTTATAATTCAATTTTTTATCCCATAAGTCAATTTATGTTATAATCTCCAAATGTTTATTATAGATTTATTTTATTTTATAATATTAGTTTTAATTTTACCCTTTATGCCCAAATATTTATTTAATAAAGATTATAGACTTTTATTAAAAAAAAGATTAAATCCTGCGATTATCCCAAAGAAAGACAGTAATAGACTTTGGATACATGCAGTATCTGTAGGCGAAGTTAAGAGTTTAAAAAAACTTATTGAAGAAATAAATAAAATTAAAAATGTAGAAATAATTCTCTCAGTTACAACTCCTACAGGTTATAAAATAGCTAAAACAGATTATACTTCTATTAAAGTCATTATGGCACCAATTGATTTTTCTTTTACTATAAAAAAATTCATTAGAAACATCAAACCTGATATATTAATTTTAAATGAATTGGAATTATGGCCAAACTGGATTTCAATTATGTATAAGAAGAACATACCGGTTCTTTTAATAAATGGAAGAATGTCTGAAGTAGCAATGGCAAAATATAAAAGGTTTAAATTCATTCTTAAATATTTTTTTAACAGAATTAATTCTTTCTTAGTACAGGGGGAAATTTACAAAAATAGATTTATTGAATTGGGCACTAACCCCGAAAAAATTAAAATATGTGGTAATATCAAAGCTGATGAAGCTATTAATTCAAAAAACCAACTAATCAATAAAACTGAGATATTAAAACATTTAAAAATAAAAACAAAAAACTCGATAATTACTTGTGCAAGCACACATATTTCAGATGAAAAAATAATTTTCCCTACCATTTTTCAATCATATAAAAAGCACAGCTTTATTATTGTACCGCGACATCCGGATAGAGTTTTTGAAATTACAAAAGAGTTGGATTTATTGAATATCGAATATGATATCTGGAGTAAAAGCGAAGAAATTGACTTACAAAATAAAGTTTTAATATTTGACAGTATTGGTTATTTATTTAAAATACAATCCATTTCTGATTTAATTATAATGGGCGGTACTTTTAATAAAAAAATAGGAGGTCATAATTTATATGAACCGGCTATTCTTGGGAAAAATATAATTGGAGGCCCAAATTTTAATAATTTCCCGGACATTGGGGAAGAATTAGTTAATGCAAATATTTATAATATTGTAAATAATTCAAATGAACTGTATGAAGAAATCAATAAAAATTTCAAGAAACATAAGGATATCCAAAAAGAAGCTATTGAGATTGTTTCAAACCGTAAAGGATCTATAGAATGTATAATAAAAGAAATTCAAAAAATAATAGCCTAAAAGTATTTCTTCTGAATTCACTTTCAATAATATTTAAGATTATTTCTTTAATTAATCTAAAACTGAAATCTATAATGAAACAATCTTTTAAAGATATATATATTATATCTATTGACAATCTTGCATTTGGAGGTACAGGCAAAACTCCTCTTGTAATAAATATTGGCAAGGAACTAAAAAAGAAAAAAATCAATTTTTGTATAATTACTCGTGGTTATAAATCTAAATTTGAAAAAAGAGGAATTAAGGTAAATACCAGCCATTCTATTAAAGATATTGGTGATGAAGCGGCTTTATTTAGGAGCTATTTTCCGGACATAGATATATACATAGGTAAGAACAGGCAAAGATCAATAGAGAAAGCAATCAAAGACAATAATAAAATTATTATACTTGATGATGGATTTCAAACAACAGGTCTTATTAAGGATTTAAAGATAATGCTATTAAATCCTGAGCATGAATACTATTATCTTAGAAACTTTAAATTTTTAATTAAACAGGATGACATTATCCTTTCTCTAAAAAAAGATTATAATTTTATAATTGAAGGTCTATACGATATCAAAAATAATAGAGTGCAAATCCCTAATTCTACAGATATAATCGGTTTTAGTGCACTTGGAGATAATAAGAGGTTTAGGCAGACCTTGATAGACTTAAAGCATAATATAATTGACTTTATTGAATATAGTGACCATTTTAGTTTTTCAGAAAATGATTTAAATCTATTGAATAATATCAGGAAAGAAAAGAAAAGTTCTTATTTAGTTTGTTCAGAGAAAGATTTTATTAAACTTAAAGATTTAAATATTGACAAAATCCCTTTAATTTATGTCAAAAATAGTATAAAATTAAATATTAGTTTAACAGAGAAGATACTTTTAGATGCAGAAAGAAAACAAATTAAAACATAGAATAGAATTTATTATATTTAAGGCATATATACTAAAAGTAAAAATATTACCACATTTTTTTATAAAACTAGATAGAATAATAATTTTACTCTTATTTAGATTATTAAGCAAAAAACATTCAAATATTGTAAATAAAAACTTAAAAATAGTTTTCCCTCATTATAGTGCAGATCAAATATCTTCATTGAAGATGGATGTTTACTCACATTTTTCTAGAATTTTTTTAGAAATAATATATCTTTTTGTCAAAAAAAACCCCAATAAGACACTTCTTAAAATGACAAATAAAAACTTAGAAAAAATATCTGAAGTTTTATCAAAAAACAAAGGAGCTATAATTTTTTCAGCACATTTTGGAAATTGGGAATTAATACCATTTATTTTACATAAAGAACTTAATAAAACTATACATAGTATAGCAAGAAAAATGGATAACCCTTTTATTGAGAATTATGTTGCAGAATTCAGAAAATATATGGGTTCGGAAATAATATATAAGGATAAAGCAATTAGGGCTATATTAACACTTCTTGAAAAAAATGAAATTATTTATCTATTAATAGACCAGAATACAATTACAAGAGAGGGGGTTATTGTTGATTTTTTTGGCAAAAAAGTTTCAGCGATTACTTCTGTTGCTCAATTACATTTAAAGAAGGACATACCTGTTATTCCTGCATTTATTCATTATAAAAAGAATGAAATAGTTTTTGAAGTTTTAGATGAGGTGGTTTTTAATAAAGGAGCTGACCATAATGAAAATGTACAACAACTTACACAGGTATATACAAATATAATTGAACAAAATATCAAAAAAAGCCCTTGCCAATGGTTTTGGTTTCATAATAGATGGAAAGACAGTATTGGAGAAAATAATGATTAGAAGAGATAAACGAGCCTTTGATGAAATGAGAAAAATAACAATTTCTCCAAATTTTGTTTCAAATATCCCCGGTTCTGTACTGTTTGAACAGGGAAGAACCCGGATTTTATGTTCATCGACTATAGAGTATAAAGTCCCCCATTTTATTAAAGAAGAAAAAAAAGGCTGGATAAATGCTGAGTATGCTATGATGCCTGGTTCAACAGGGAAACGTAGAGTACCAAGAGAAAGACAGAGAACAAATGGTAGAAATATTGAAATTCAAAGATTTATCAGCAGAGCTTTAAGAAATACCTTTAAACTTAAATTAATTGAGGGTATTATGATTCATATTGACTGTGATGTGGTCCAAGCAGATGGCGGGACAAGGTGTGCTTCTTTAAACGGTGGTATGATTGTATTAAAAAAAGCCTTAGAACACCTAGTTTTTGAAAATAAAATTAAAAATTTACCAGAGATAGAATATATAGGTGCTATTTCTATTGGTGTTAAAGGAGATGAAATCCTGACAGACCTGACTTATGAAGAAGACTCAAAGGTTGATGCTGATATTAATATCATTTCTTCTGAGAAAGGACATATAATTGAAATATCTGCATTTGCAGAAGAAAACCCAATTTCAAGAGAGCTTTTTGATAAAGCTATAAATATCGGCATTGAAAAGAACCTTGAAATAATTAAAAAACTAAAAGAATATTAGGAGAATATGTTGAGAAATAAATTAATTAGATTTATTATATTTTTATTGGCACTTGGAACATTCAATTCAATTGTTTTTTCAGAAAAAATACCCTCATGTATTCTCAATTATAAATTTGGACTAGAAAAACATATTATTATTGTCGAAAAATCCACTCAAAAACTATATATTTATTCAAATTATAATAATAAGCCTGTTAAAACATTTGGGATAACTACTGGCAAAAAAGATGGACAAAAATATTTTGAAGGTGATTTAAAAACACCGGAAGGTATATATTATTTTAGACGGACTCTGAGTGGTAATGAACTTCCAAAGACAGATGACTATGGAGAAAAGGCTTTTACAATGAATTTTCCTAATCCAATTGATAAGCTTGAAAGAAGAAAGGGTTCAGGAATATGGCTACATGGTGCATTTGATTCAAATAAAGTTGAGACTGCAAATAGTTCAAGGGGTTGCGTAGTAATGAAGAATAATGATCTCAATACTGTTTCAAAATATGTATTTTTAAACGATACACCAATTTTTATTTATAAAAAAATCAAATATAGTACAGTAGATGAAATAAAAGCTAAAAGAGATAAATTTCTTAGCTATTTTAAAAAATGGAAAAATTCATGGGAAAAAAAAGACCTTGAAAATTACATAGATAGTTATTCAAGCCTTTTTAGATATAATAAAATGAATATTGATGCGTTTAAACAGCATAAAAAAAGATTAAATAAAATATACAAATTTATTAAAGTAAAACTGTCTGATATTACATTATACTCCTATAATAATTATTATTATGCATCATTTAATCAACTCTATATTTCTGACAAAAACCACTTTTATAGTAAAAAAATACAGTATTGGAAAACATCTGAAAAAAGACCTAAGATTGCTTTTGAGACAACATTATCCAAACCTCAAACAAACAAAATTGAAATATCAAAAGGTAATTATATTACAATTAATCAGTATAGACGAAATATATTAGATGAACAAAAAGAAAAGTCTTTTTCAATATACCCATCTAATATATCAATAAATAAAATTGACAAAAACTCAGAAAGCATTGTTTTATTGTTAAATAATCAGACAACCAAACAAAGGTTAAAAGTAATCCCTGTTTTACTCCTAAAAAACAGCGATACTTCTATTTATAAATCAATAAATAATGTCTCATTAAAAAATGGCGTCCCACAGGAAAGAGAAAATGCTATTAGATTGAATAATAGTAAAACTAAAATCACAATTCAAACTGAAGAAGACTATTTTATAAATAGCGTAAGCCTATTTGTCTTTGACAATAATAATAATTTCAAACAAATACTAACTTATTTTATAAAGAAATAAACTTTTATAATTTAAGAAGCCATTCTTTAAAAACAGGATTTGTTATTCTATATTTTGATTCTTTAGACTTATAAATATATCCATTTTTGGTCAAACTTTTTAAGATTGTCGATATAGACGAAGATGTGGGTAAATTATTTTTTCTTATATAATCTGACGAAAACAATTGGTCGTCTGTATGTATATTAGCAATTGTTATTAAAACTTTACGTTGTTTTTGGTTTAGTTGATCGTATATACCTTGAAAAATAATTGTTTGACCTTCAATGATTTTCTTCATCCAAAGGTCATTAAAATCATTATCATTTTGATTTACACCTTCATATAGCAATTCCCAAACTATAGAAGAAAAATATTGTGTAAAGTGAGGATGATTATTTGATTTTTGAAGTATTGCAGAAATTGTATTTTCAAATATTTCTATACCTGATTTATCAAATTTCTCCTTAATAAATACTTTCCAATCTTTTTCAGATATTTCATAGATAGGTAATTTAAAACCAAATTCATAAAAAGGAGAATTAGAATCAGCAAAAATTTTTTCCATAAGCGATTGTTTACTTCCCAGAAAAACATAAGAAACATTTTTATGTGCTTGAAATAAAGAACGCATCCAATTAATTATAAACGGTTCAATCCTATTTATTTCCTGAAATTCATCAAAAGCAATACATATTTGAATGTTTTTTGAAATTGCAATTTTTTCAGGAATATCTAATATAACTTCAATATCTTTCTGATCTCCAATAGAACTACTATCTATTGAAAAAGAAGGCATTCCGCTAGTATCAAATGAAATTGATGGACTAATATTCTTAAAATAATGCTTCAACTTCTTGCCTAAAGCATTTACATCCATTTTCCAATCAAATAAATTTTCTATTATCAATTTAGAATATTTATCAGCAAAATCTTCCAGAGACTGTATATTATACAAGTCCATATAAAGTGTTTTTATATTTTTAGTCTCAGAGAAAGCTCTATTAATAAGAGATGTTTTCCCAAATCGCCGTGGAGAATATATCCAAAAAGAATATCCATTTTGAATGGCTCTTTTTATATCTTTCAATTCATTTTCCCTATTACAAAAGTTTTCTTTATCAACAATCTGACCATACCTAAAAGGATTTTTCATAATACCTCCCAAAATTTCCCAGCTCGTATTTTTGCGACACGCATTTTTGCGACACGCAAAATTACACATTAAGTATATACTAAAATTATTATTATTTCAAAT
>JAOZTV010000116.1:5044-8967 GCA_029939015.1 Candidatus Aminicenantota bacterium | reverse complement strand
AAAGGAGAAAAAAATGGCTAAAGAAATAGTTTTAGGCGAAGAAGCGAGACAAGCTATACTTCGTGGTGTTAATCAGCTTGGAAACACAGTTAAAGTAACAATGGGTCCAAGAGGTAGAAATGTTGTGATTGATAAAAAATACGGTTCACCAACAATTACTAAAGATGGTGTTACAGTTGCAAAAGAAATCGAACTAAGTGATCCATTAGAAAATATGGGAGCTCAGATGGTTAAGGAAGTTGCATCAAAAACTTCCGATGATGCAGGTGATGGTACAACAACTGCTACAGTTCTTGCCCAGAGCATTTATACAGAAGGACTCAAAATGGTTGCAGCAGGAGCAAATCCTACTTTAATCAAAAAGGGAATTGACAAGGGTGTAGAAAAATTAGTTGAAGAAATTCAAAAATTGAGCAAACCTGTAACAGGTAAAATGATCTCTCAAGTTGGTTCAATCTCAGCTAATAATGACACAGCAATTGGAGCAATTATTGCACAAGCAATGGATAAGGTTGGAAAAGATGGCGTTATCACAGTTGAAGAAGGAAAATCATTTGACACAATTCTTGATTTTGTTGAAGGTATGCAGTTTGATAGAGGATTTTTATCTCCATACTTCGTAACAGATGCAGACAGAATGGAAGCTGCTCTTGAAAAACCATTTATCTTATTACATGAGAAAAAAATCTCTAATTTAAGAGAAATGTTACCTTTATTAGAACAGATTGCAAAAACAGGAAGACCACTTATGATTATCGCTGAAGATGTTGATGGTGAAGCATTAGCAACTCTTGTTTATAATAAAATCAGAGGAATGATCAATGTTTGTGCAGTTAAAGCCCCAGGATTTGGTGATAGAAGAAAATCAATGCTCGAAGATGTTGCTATCCTCACAGGTGGAACTGTAATTTCTGAAGAACTTGGAATGAAATTAGAAACTGTTACTCTCGAACAGCTTGGAACAGCTGAAAAAATTGTTGTTGACAAAGAAAACACAACTATCGTTGAAGGAATTGGAACTGAAGAAGCAATTAAAGGAAGAATTAACCTTCTTAAAAATCAGATTGCTGAAACTTCATCAGATTATGATAAAGAAAAACTACAGGAAAGATTGGCAAAACTTTCAGGTGGAGTTGCTGTAATTAAAGTTGGAGCAGCTACTGAAACTGAATTAAAAGAAAAGAAAGCAAGGGTTGAAGATGCAATGCATTCAACTAAGGCCGCTGTAGAAGAAGGAATTGTACCAGGTGGTGGAATTACATTATTAAAATCTGCTCCAGTACTCAAAAAAATCAAATTTGACAACGATATGCAGTATGGTATTAATATCTTATTGAAAGCAGTTGAAGCTCCTTTAAAACAGATCGTAGCAAATGCAGGTTATGAAGCATCAGCTATCATTGAAAAAATCAGAAGATCAAGAGATAAAAACTACGGTTTTGATGCTCTTAATGAAAAATATACTAATATGCTAAATGCTGGAATTATTGATCCTGCAAAAGTTGTAAGAACAGCTCTACAGAATGCAGCTTCAGTATCAGGTTTATTATTAACTACAGAAGGTTTAATAACAGATCTTCCAGAAGAAAATGCAGCACCAATGATGCCTCCAGGTGGCGGAATGGGTGGCATGGGCGGAATGATGTAAGACCTTTTTTGCTTT
The DNA here is from genome assembly GCA_029939015.1 of Candidatus Aminicenantota bacterium. Classification (GTDB taxonomy): domain Bacteria; phylum Acidobacteriota; class Aminicenantia; order UBA2199; family UBA2199; genus JAOZTV01. Next base: position 7,304 of record JAOZTV010000116.1, on the reverse strand, counting down.
AGCAAAAAACTTGAAACAATTAAAAAATAAAGATATAAAAGAAAAAGCCTCAGGAAAATTGGGGCTTTTTTTTTATATTTGTGTTGAAAATATTTATTTTTTATAATATAATTTTGATGTAAGAACTTTCTTTAGGGAGGAACAAGTTATGAGACAATTAACTGTAGCAGATACACTGGCATTATCCATACCGGAAAGAATTCAACTTGTTGAAGATATTTGGGACACAATACATATAAAAACAGATACAATAGAATTAACCGAAAATGAAAAGAAATTAATTGATAAGAGATTAGAATCTTATCATCAAAACCCTGACTTAGGAATACCATGGGATAAAGTTTTAAAAAACATCATAATTAACTAAAGAGAGATTAAATAATATTTAGTATAGAGTTAAACAAGTACAAATAATTTGAGACAATCAATAAAAATAAAAAAAATATTTCTTGAGTTAATTCATTTAATTAAGATTACTCTCTTTGAAAACAAATGTAAACTTTGTGAAAACGACCTTGTTTTTAAAGAAGAAAAACATATTTGTAGTGACTGTTCAATCTCTATAAAAAAAAAACCTTTAAATACCTGTAATCAATGTGGGAAAAGTATTAGCAGAAATTTAGAAATATGTGGTGAGTGTCTGGTAAACCCGCCAATATATATTAAACATTTGTCTTATTCTACTTATGAGAATAGATTAAGAGATTTGATACTAAGAAGTAAATATAGAGAGAATGAACCTTTAAAAGCAATTAGCATTCAATATTATATTGAAACATTCAGTAAAATTAATACAATAAAATTTGATTATGTTATTCCTGTGCCTATGGATAAGGGAAGAGACAGAGAATATGATCATATTTTTGAAATAACAAAAATACTTTCAAAAAAATTAAATATTGAACTGGAAATAAATAATCTTGTCAAAACAAAACAAACTGAACCTCAGGCAGGATTAACAATGGCTAAGAGATTAAAAAATCTCAATGGTGCATTTAAATTGAATAATCCTGAAAAAATCAAAAGCAAAACAATTTTACTTGTTGATGATGTCTATACGACAGGTACAACAATAAAGAAATGCTCAGCACCCCTTATAAAAGCAGGAGCATCAGTATATGCAATAACCCTTGCAAGATCTATATAATATCATTGCAATATTTTTTTTATTTAGGTACTATATACTTATGTTTAAAAATGTTTTATTTTTTGTTTCATTATTAACTGCATGCTTATTGTTTCCAATCGATAATAAAATAAACTTTGAACATTTAACGGTTAATGATGGGCTCTCGCAAGGAGCCGTTTATGCAATTATTCAGGATAGCCGTGGTTTTATGTGGTTTGGCACAAAGGATGGACTGAATAGATTTGATGGATATAATTTTAAAATTTATAGACATATACCAAGCGATGCATCCTCATTAAGTAATAATGCCATATTTACTATTTATGAAGATACAAACAAAATTTTATGGATAGGCACAAATGGTGGAGGATTAAACAAATTTGATCCAAAAACAAATATTTTTACAACATATATACATAATAAAAATGACAAAAATAGTATTAGTGGAAACACAATAACTTCTATTTGTGAAGATAAAGACGAAATATTATGGATAGGAACGAGAAGAAATGGATTAAACAAATTTATACAACGTACAAATGAATTTAAAAGCTTTAAACAAACAAACTCAAACTTAGTTAATATAAATTATATTAAAATCATAAAGAAAAGCAATATTATTGACAATCAACTCTGGATAGGGACTGAAAATGGATTATACCTATTTGATAAATCAAAGAATAAATTCAAATTTTATAATTTAAAAAACATTCATCTCAATAATTATTCCCAAAAAACGCCGATTAGAGACATTATTGAAAACAAAAATAAGTCAATATGGATTACTACATTTGGAGGTGGAATAATAAAACATAGTTTAGTAACAAAGAAAACAAATCAATTCTATTCACCTAAAAATTTGCCACATAGAAATCTTTACCTTGGGTTTTCTTCAATGTTCAAAATTGACAATACCAGTGTATGGTTTGGAACTTTAAATGGTGGTATAAGGATACTTGACAATAAAACCAAGACTTTTAAGGAAATAGCATATAATAAAAATAACCCTAAGGGACTAATAAGTAACGGTATATTGTCAATGTACAGGAGTCGTAGTGGAATGATATGGATTGGTACCAATGGTAATGGAATAAGCTATTATTATAATAATAGCTTATTCCATTACCATTG
>JAOZTV010000116.1:0-5034 GCA_029939015.1 Candidatus Aminicenantota bacterium | reverse complement strand
TAATTCTGTAAACTTTTCTTTAATTACAAAACAGGCAAATAAACTGCAATTTTCAAGTATTAGAGGTATCAATGAAGATAATAATGGGGATATTTGGATATCAGGCTATGGTGGAATTAATCAATTTGATTTAAAAAATAAATTGAGGCAATCTTCAATAACTTATCCAAGTAATGTTTACTCAATTCACCATGACCAAGTTTTACCAAATATTTTATGGATAGGTTCAGAGGGTGGTGGACTTTATAAGTATAATAAAGATACGGAGCAAATTAAATTAATCCCATATACCTTAATTAAAGACGAAACTAAACTATTAGGAACTTTTATCAATACTATTATACAAGAAACTTCAAATACATTTTGGATTGGAACAGAATTAGGTTTAAATAAATATGATAAAAACAAAGAACAATTTACTCACTATACACATAATCCACAAAAACAAAATAGCATTACCTATGGTATAGTAAAAACTTTACTTTTGGACAGGAACAGAAACTTATGGATAGGAACATCAACAGGTGGTATTACAAGGTTTAATATGACTAAAAACATTTTTGAAAATCACATACATGATGTTGACAATAAATCATCAATAAGTAATAACTCGATTCTTTCCTTTTATGAAGACAAAAATAAGACCATCTGGATTGGTACCATGGGAGGACTAAATAAATTTAATAATTTGAATAAAACTTTTACGACATATACACAAAAAGATGGACTTCCCAATGATACTGTTTACGGCATTTTAGAAGATGAGAAAGAAAATTTGTGGCTAAGTACAAATAAGGGACTTTCAAAATTTAATCCTGAAACAGAAATTTTCAAAAACTATGACTCAGATTATGGATTACAAAGTAATGAATTTAATGCGGCTTCTTATTTTAAATCTAAGGATAAAACATTATATTTTGGAGGTGTAAATGGTGTAACATACTTCAAGCCTGATGAAATCAAAGAAAACCCTTTTAAACCACCCTTGGTTTTAACATCTTTTAAAAAATTCAATAAGGAAGTTAAATTAGATAAAGATATTTCTTATGTAAAAGAAATAAGTTTGAACTATAAAGACACGATGTTTTCCTTTGAATTTTCAGCCTTGAATTATTATAATTCTCATAAAAACCAATATGCATATAAAATTATAGGGCTACATAATAAATGGATAAATATTGGAAATAGACGAGACATTTCTATTGCAAATCTCAACCATGGAATTTATACTTTAAAAATAAAAGGTTCTAATAATGATGGGATATGGAATAAGAAAGCATTATCGCTAAAACTAATTATAACTCCACCTTTCTGGGTTACCTGGTGGTTTAGATTTACTATAATTATATCCATATTGAGTTTTATAGGTATAATGACCTTTTACAGAATAAATCTTCTCCGAAAGAGAAATATTTTTTTAAGAGACAGCATAAAAGAACGAACGAAAGAATTAGAATTAGCAAAAAATGAAGCAGAAAGGGCAAATAGAGTTAAATCAGACTTTCTGGCAAATATGAGTCATGAAATAAGAACGCCTCTAAATGCAGTATTAGGGTATTCTGAACTATTGAAAGACAATATTGAAAAAAAAGAAAACGCCAGCTATATAAATTCAATTATTTCAAGTAGTAGTTCATTATTAAAATTATTAAATGATATTCTTGATATTTCAAAAATTGAAGCAGATAAAATTGAAATAAAATATGAAGCAATGAATTTAATCAGCCTCTTAGATAATATTGTCAGTATATTTGCATTTAAAATTAAACAAAAAAACATTGAACTATTTTTAGAAATTGAGAACAATATTCCAACAAATATATTTTTTGATGAACTTCGATTAAGACAGATACTATTAAATCTTGTAGGTAATGCTGTGAAATTTACAGAGACAGGATATGTAAAGATAATCTTAAAAAGCAAAACAAATACAGATTATTTAGAACTTGAAATTTTAATAGAGGATACAGGTATTGGTATTGCAAAGGGACAGGAGGACATAATTTTCAATCCCTTTGTACAACAGGCTGGACAGGATAATAAATATGGTGGAACAGGTTTAGGTCTCTCAATCACAAAAAAGCTTGTAGAATTAATGAATGGACGTATTACAATAAAAAACAAACAAACAAAAGGCACATTATTTTCAGTTATTTTCAAGGATATTGGACTAAATCCAAAGACAAATATTCAAACAAAAGACACCAAAATCAGAAAGAAACTAAAAATAAAGACTAAAAACTCAGGTATAATGAAAAAACCCGAAGAATTTAAAGTACTATTAAATTCTTTAAAAGAAAAATGGAAAAAAACTCAGGAGAGATTCATTATAGAGGACATTGAAACGTTTGGCAATGAAGTTTTGAAAATAGCAGATAAATATAATTTAATGCCTCTATTGGAATGGAGTACATTGATAAATGTTCATATAGAAAGCATGGAATTTGATGAACTTTCAAAAACTATGAAAAATTTCAATGTAATTATTAACGAAATTGATAAAGAAATAAATGAGGTGACAATATGACAAAAAAAACACAAGAGGAAAAAGGCAAAAACCAATTAATACTCATTGTCGATGATATCCCTGAAAACCTAAAAGTCCTTGGTTTAGTACTAAAAAAAAGCAATTACCCTTTTTCAATTGCTTTAAACGGTAAAGAGGCATTAGAGAAAGTAAGCCTTCTTAATCCCGACCTAATTCTTTTAGACATAAATATGCCTGTAATGAATGGATTTGAGGTATGCAAAAAACTCAAATCTTCATCTAAAACTTCACATATACCTATAATTTTTTTAACAGCTAAGGTTGACACAGAAGATATTGTAAAAGGATTTGAAATAGGAGCTGCTGATTATATCACAAAACCGTTTAACCCCAGAGAATTATTGGCTAGAATTAAAACACATCTTTCATTAAAAAAAGCAAATGACGATATCAAAATGTTCGAGAGAGAAAACACAATAAACGCAATGGCAATTACGGCAAACCACGAAATAAATCAACCATTAACTGTTTTACAGGGTAATATTGAATTATTTACAAGGTCATTCGGTGGAAAACAACTTACAGATAAACAAAATAAATACATCTATAAAATGCAAAACTCAATTGATAATATCAGTGATATTCTCAAAAAATTTCAGAACTTTAAATCATCTAAAATTGAAGAGTATATAAAAGACAGAAATATGGTTGTTTTTGAAGAAAAACAATAAAAAGGGCGAATATTGATTCGCCCCTACATTTTCATTCATTTAAAAACATTTTCAATCCTTTGCCTTTTATATCGTTAAAAGGCTGTTTTTTCTGTACTTTTAATTCTCTTTTCCATGTTTTTGGCAAATTATAAATCTCAAAAGCCCCATCTTTGTCAGTGATTATCTCTTTTTTACGGGTTTTTATAAATATTCCGCCGATTTTTGGTTCATCTTTGTCATATATATCATTTCCATTAAGATCATTATAGACAAAACCTTTTACATTTATACAGGTTACAAGTCCAAAGAATATGTTATGTTCAAAAGCACTATTAACAAGTTCCGTAGGGCTTGTTGTCATTGTCAAATTAGCTGGCAATGATTGCATGTCAACTTGAACTATAAGTTTTTCTGTACCTGTTTTCACTCTAAACTCTCCGTTTTCATCAGTGATATGAGACCGTCCAATACTATCTTTAATTATAATGCCTGTAATACCCATTTCACCAACATCTCTTCGTCCATTTACATTGATATCTTCATAAACAATGCCCTTTATCTCAGTTAAAGGTCTGATAAATATTCCTTCCCCTTGATGATCATCTTCACACTTATCAAGATGATCTCCATAGAAAACTTCCTCCGACCTATCTATTCCCGAAACAAAGGTATGCCATTTAATATTATTGCCTGTAAAGTTTGAAGGTATCAAAGCCTGATACATGAAACTCAAATATCCACCCTCACTCATTCCCTTAAATTCCCATTTAAAACCATTTAAATGAGTAAGGTCGTCTTTAATTTCACTACCATAGTAGAGTAGAGGCGTTGTAAAATCAGTCCAGATAAAGAGATTCTCAAAATACTTTGACTCCTGATATGGTTCAAGACAAGAGTTAAATATTCTTACCTGTTTAGTAAAAATATCTCCCGGTTCAGGATAATCTCTCGGGATTTCCTTGATTAGCACAATTTCTTTTGGTGGAGCAGTTAATATTCTTCCACCCTTTATAATACCCCACTCACCTTCAAGCAGATATGAAAAATAATCCAATGATCTGTTAAATATAAATCCCTCATCTTTCTTCAATGCTGAAAGAAACAGAAGATATTTTTGAATATCATAGATTACTCTGCTACCTCCTGTTGCTTTAATTTTCTCAACCCTTCCAACTGGCAGTTGAACATCCATTTCCCAGAATTTCTTAATATCTGAAATATATTTTCCTTCTTCTTTGCCAAGAATTCTATTTGCTATAACACTTGCAGACTTTTGTGTAATATCTCTTGCAAAAACTGTTGATATTTCTTCCAATTCTTTTTCAAAACTTACCTTGTATTTTGGGAATAATGAGAGGAATATCAAATCATCGCTATCAAGTTTTTTTGTTTTACCTTTTTCTATAAACTTACCAATCATTGGAACATCAAAACCAGATAATAATTTTGCAATAGTAATTTTATCCGCCTTTTCTTCTGATGGAATAATTTTAACATTTCTATCCTTATCAATAAATATTTTAAATCTTTCAGGCACAAAACCTATTTTTGCAAATTCTGCAATTATTTTCTTTTGAATATTCACAGCATCAGACATTGTTTTTGACTTTTTGCCATTATTTCCAATATAAATATTTTCAGCAACAAAGAGATTGGCAAATGCCTCAGTACTATAATCAGCATTCAAAAACAAGGGTTCAACTGAAAGTTCATCTGTTATCTTACCCTTTACTGAAATCTTATTAAAAGGAATAATCAATTTATTCTCATAAAAATATCCACCCTTACTATCAAATACAAATTCAAGATATTTCTGACCAATATTTTCAAGGG
>JAOZTV010000115.1 GCA_029939015.1 Candidatus Aminicenantota bacterium | reverse complement strand
CTATGGAAATGGATGCAAGGAAAAAGATTGAGGATGAGAAGCTCTTTAATATTCTAAATCCCAAAAAAGCTAATTCTGCTTTTAAACTTACTGTAAGATTTCAGAAACATTTTTCAAAAAACTACGAACAGGCTGTCGAATTAGCAAAACATAATAAATTTTTTATGGATGAGGGTAGTGGTGATTTTTATAGGATTTATGTTAGTTTTTTTCCTGAAGATGTCGAAGAACTTTATCAACTATTTGAACTTGTGAAAAATCATGAAACAACAAAGATTTATCTGAATAATAAACCAATTCCATATATACAGGATTTATGGTTATTTCTTACCTGGTTTTATAGAATAAAATAATTTATATATATAAATCTTGGCTGTTAAACTTGACTTTTGCTAAAGATTAAACTATAAAGTATGTTAATTTAGGAGGAATTTATGAAAAAATTTTCATTAGTAGTTTTTATATTAATTTCAATGATTGTATTGATGTTGAATTTTACATCTTGTAAAAAATTATCACAGGATGTTTTGCAGGCTAACGGACACCTTTCAAAGGCGAATGCGTTATATGGAAAAGAAAATTTCAAAGGTGCGGTTAAAGAGTATGAAGAGGCAATTAAAAAAAATCCAGAACTTAAAAAACTGAATTTAGAATTATATATTGCATCATGTTATAGTTCTTTATACAAGGCAAATGTACAGCCTCCTGAAAATCAGGAATTATTGGCGAAAGTTAAAGATAACGCTCAGGTTCTTTATCAGATGAAAAAGCAAATTCCTCCTCCAGAAGAAGGAGAAGTTGCCAATGAAGTTGTTAATGAATTTAAAAAAATTGCTATAAAAAATGTTGGAAATGAAGATGGACTTGTTGTAATAAATGATTTTCTTAATAATGAAGAAAATGGTCTATCAGGTATGAAAGATTTAGCAGGTAAATTTATTGAAAAAGAAAAAGAAATATATGCTATAACAAATACATATTCTCCACTTATTCCAGATTATAGATTGAAACTAGAAGAAAATGTATTTAATAATTTAAAAATTAAAGAGTTAAAAGAATATATTGATAGTAATAGTGATGCAGATGACCTTGATGTAAAACAGGAAGAAATTGATTCTATTAATGCTAAAATTATTGAGAATAATGATTTGATTGAAAGTACCTATGTTAAGAATAAAGATTTCTATGCTAAGAGAAAGAAAAACATTGAGTTAAAAAAATCTATTGCAGTGTCTGAAGAGTATGCAAAGGCATTTCCTGTAGAAGATATTCCAGTTGAAAAGGGTTTGAATGGTAAGGTTGTTAAATATAAGGGTATATATGATTATTTAGGGACAAAAATTATTGAGACAAAAACTCTTGAAGTTAATAATAGAGAAATGACAGAGTATTTTTCAAAAAAGGATGAAATTGGTATTAAAACTACTGAATTGGATGCTAAAAATCAAACTTTAGAAGCAATGGAAAATTATGAAGAAGTTAATTCAAAAATTGAGAAAAGAAAAGAAAATAATAAAGAAATTATAAGATTGAAGTCTGAGACAATTGAATTAGTTGAAAAAAAAGATGATGCAGAGGGTGAGTTAATCACTAATTATAGTGAGAAATATGACGTATTTACTGAAAGATTAATTGAAGATATTGAAAACAATGCTGAAATTATAAAAATTCAGGGTTTTTTAAAAACAGTAAAAGGATATGATACTGCTTTAGCGCAAATTAATTCTGATGAAAATTATTTAAAATTAATAGAGGATATTAAAACAGAGAGTGCTGTTATTTCTAATAATAATAAAGTTTTAGATACTGTAAAAGATCTTGAAGAAATAAAATTAAAGATAACTGAATTTTCAAAATATTCTAAACTATTGACTGAGAGTGAAACTTTTTTGAGTTCTGTAAAAGATCTTGACCAAATTATTGAAAAGTATAAAGCAAATGAATTGTTGAAAGCAGATTTTATTGCTGAGCAGAAAAATGCAGAAGGCAAAAAAGGCGGAGATGTTTCCGGTACATTAAGTAGGTTCGGAAAGTTTGAATATGATAATATTGATATTACAAAAAAGGAAAGTGCAAAGAAAAAAATTGTTTTAACTGAAAAGGGAAAGGAATTAAAAAAGCAAATTGATATTAATAAAAAATATTTTTCAAAAATAAAAGGATTTGAAAAAATTATTGAAACAAATAGTCAGATTGAAAATTATAAAAATACAGTAAAATCAGACAAAGAATATTTAGATAAGATCGAAAAACTTGAAGAGATTAAAGTTAAGGTAACTGAAAATCAGGCAAGTGAACTGAATATTGATAAAAAGATTTCTGAAAAGAAAAATATTGCAAAAAAATATTTGAAAAAATTAAAGAATAATAAAGAGGTTATCGTAAAATTTGAGAAGATAATTGATTTACAAAATAAAGGTGTCCAAAATGCTTCATTTTACGCTATCTCAGAAGGATTTGCAGATTTTAAAATTAAATTTGACGAAATGGTTGGATTTCAGAAAAGCATTGATAGTAATGGTGTAACTCAGGAGTTGCTTTCTAAAGAAAATACTGACAATGATAAAATTATTTCTGAAAATGAAAATTTTAAAGCATTAAGTAAACTTATTCATGAAAGAGATAACTTCAAGTATAAAATCAAATCAAATAAAGAATATATTGCAATGATTGAAAAAAAATACAAAAAAGGTGAGCCTGAAAGTAGATATGAGCTGACATTAACAAAGTATTATGCTGATATGAAAAAAATTGAAGCCAATAAATTAGCATTAGATTCGATTACTGAAAAACATCCAGATGCTATTGTTAAATATAAGGCTTATGAATCAATGGTAAAAGAAGAGATTGGAAATAAGAATTATTTTGAGAAGGCTATCAAAAATGAAATTTATAAAAACGATGCAATAGATAATTTGTTAAATTATATTAATGATGAAAAAAATAGTGAAGATGACAAGAGAAAGGCATTAACTCTATTAAGTGATATTTATAAAAAAATTGCACAGTCTGCACCTGATGAAACTACAAAGGGTATTTTCTTTGAAAAAACTAAAGCATGTTATGAAGAACTTCTTAAAGAGTCAGGAGATGATAAGAATAAAAAAGCTTTAGCCCTATACAGTAAAGCTAAATTTTATTCTGAATTTGGTAAAGAAGATATTGCTAAACAACAATATATTGATAGAATTGCACTTGATCCTTATGTAGCTGATGGTTATTATTATCTTGCTAATTATCTTCAGGAAAGAGCACAATACAGTGAGGCTATTGAAAATCATAAAAAGAGAATTTATGCTTTAATCGATAAGGCTAATGGCAATCACAATATTATGGACGAAGTTATTAAAATCGATGGTTTAAAAGAAAAATATATAGGTAAAAATGTTTCATTGGAAACAAGGGAACAATATATAAAGAATGTTGGTAAAAATGCAAAATATCTGACTGGTGATGCCAAACTTGAGTTTGAGAAAAAGAGACAGGGGCTTGAAGATTATAATAAATATAAGGTAGAGTTTGTAGCTTCCTTTAAAACAATTATCAAGGATTCCTATGAAGCTTATAAAAATATTGATGTAAAGAGTATTGATAAAAAATTACGTGAAGAACTTGCTAAAGCATTTTACACTGTAGGTGTTGTTTACTGGACAAGTACTTATAGAACAGATGCTGAAGAGATGCACCCTGCATTTAGATTATCTGTAATTGATAGTGGATTTAATGTATTGGATGAATCAATAAGATTAGATGCAAATTATCCTGAGCCTTGGTCTTATAAAGCTTTATTATGGGTTCAGATGAAGAAAGTCAATCCTGAAAAAAGGGAAGAATATACTCTTAAGAATAAAGATGCGAATAAAGTATTTGTAAGATTGCTTAAGAAAAGAGCTGAATTAAAACGTTTTGAAGAAGCGCAGAAGAAAGTATAAATTATAAAAAAATATTAAATAATTAAATATTAAAAAAAAAGGGCAGGTTTTTTAAACCTGCCCTTTTTTTTTATATATCAACAATTTTATTTAAATTTATTCATAAAACCTACCAATGCTTTTACACTGTCATAAGGCATTGCATTATAAATTGAGGCTCTACAGCCACCTACACTTCTATGACCTTTTAAACCAATAAAACCTGCATTAGTTGCTTCTTTAATAAATTTGGCTTCAAGCTCTTCTGTTTTAAGCCTGAAGGTAACATTCATTTTTGATCTATCCTCAATATTTGCTGTACCTGAATACATTTCGTTTTCATCAATTGTTTTATAGAGTAATTCAGCTTTTTTATTGTTTTCGGATTCCATAGCTGAAATACCACCCTTTGCTTCAAGCCAGTCCATAACAAGGTTAATGATATATATACCAAATGTAGGAGGTGTATTATACATAGAGTCTTTGTCTTTATGAGTACGGTATTGAAGCATTGTTGTAATATCTTTTGTACCTTCCTCAATTAGGTCGTTACGCATTATTACCAGTGTTACTCCGGATGGCCCAATGTTTTTTTGAGCGCCTGCATAAATAATGGCATGTTTTGCAACATCAATTTTTTTACTGAAAATATCTGATGACATATCTGAAATCAAGGGGATATCTCCTGTATCTGGAAGAGTATTCCATTGGATGCCGCCAATTGTCTCATTTGATGTTATATGAACATATTTTGCATCACTCGACAAATCAAGGTTTTTTGGAATATAGTTGAAGTTTTTGTCTTCACTAGTTCCTGCAATATTAACCGAACCGTATAGTTTAGCTTCTTTAATCGCTTTTTTTGCCCATGCACCTGTATTTACATAATCAGCCTTGCCACCGTTTAAAATGTTCATTGGTATCATACCAAATTGCAGACTTGCTCCACCTTGAAGGAAAAGAATTGAATAATCATCTGGAACTCCAATCATTTTTCTGATTTTATTTTCTGCACCTGTTATTACGGCATCAAAGTCCTTTGACCTATGACTAATTTCCATTACGGATAGCCCAATTCCGTTAAAATTTAACAATTCATCCTTTGCTTTTTGCATTACTGTCTGTGGTAAAATAGCAGGTCCAGCATAAAAATTATATTTTTTTGACATTTTTAACTCCTCCTTATTTATATATACTAAATTAACATAAAAAATGATTAAAATCTATAAAAAAAATAAAAAAAAAGATTTTTGTTGAAAAAAAATGTGTTTTATAACATAACATAAACTTGACTTAAATAGGTAATGACTATTGATCAGGGTCAAAATATAAAAAGAAGGTTTTTCTTGCAGCATTATAACGTATTGGTTCATATTATATGAATGTAAAAGAACAGATAAAGAATAGCTTATCTATAGTTGACGTTGTGGGGAGATATGTATCTTTAAATCCTGCAGGAAAAAATTATAAAGGATTATGTCCGTTTCACACTGAAAAAACACCGTCTTTTTTTGTTATGCCTGAAAAGGAATCATATACTTGTTTTGGTTGTAATCAATTTGGTGATGTTTTCTCAATAATAATGGAGATGGAAGGTCTTTCTTTCGTTGAAGCAATGAATTTTCTAATTGATAATTATAATCTAAGTGTAGAGAAAAAAGAATATAGAACTAAGAATTCTGTGAATGATTATTATAAAATTAACGAATTTACTCTTAATTATTTTAAAAAAAATCTTTTAAATACAAATGAAGGTTTGAGGGCAGATAAATATTTAAAAGACAGGGGTATAAGTTCTAATACTATTAGTGAATTCTCTATAGGATATGCCTTGAATGAATGGGATGGCTTATACAAGGAGCTAACTAAAAACTCTGTTAATATTCAATATTGTATAGATTTAGGCTTACTCGTGAAGAGTGATAAAGGTAAAATATATGATAGATTTCGTGGTAGGATAATTTTCCCAATTTATTCAGAGGCTGGTAAGGTTATCGCCTTTGGTGGAAGGACGATGTTTGATGAACCTAGTAAGTATTTGAATTCACCTGACACTCCAGTCTATAAAAAAAGTGAACATCTTTATGGTTTTTATAATACTAAAAAATTCCTAAGAGAAAATAAAAAAGCCATCCTGGTGGAAGGTTATTTCGATTTAGTGTCACTATATCAGGGTGGTGTAAAAAATGTTGTTGCATCATTGGGAACAGCTCTTACAAATCAGCAAATTTATTTAATGATGAGGTTCTCAGAAAAAATTTATGTTTTTTATGATAATGATGAAGCAGGAGATAAGGCAGCAAAAAGAGCTATTCAAATGATGCTTGAACAAAACTTATCGCCTTATATTGTTAAAAACTTTAGTGTAAAAGATCCTGATGATTTAATCCGTTCACAGGGTTTAAAAGAGGTACTTGAAATTATAGATAATGCAGAAGATGGTTTTAAATATATATTAGATTTTATAATGAAAGACAATGATATAAATAATCCGATAGGTAAAAAAAACGCCGTTGCAAATATTTTAAATATAATCAGTAAGGTTGGTGATCCGATTATTAAAAATGAATATATTAAAAAAATATCTGATGCTTTTAATATACAAGAGAGTTTATTGCAGGGTGGAAAAAATTTATCTTATAATAATGATACTAATGAAAATTCTGCTAAGAAATTACTTATATCTGCTTCTGAAAGAATTGTTATTGAATCACTTATTGCCTATCCACAATTAATTAATTCTGTAAGGGAACTATTTAATGAAAAATTGATGTCAATTTTAATTAGTAGAAATATTATTGATAATATATTTGCAAATTTTGATAGCAATAGTGGTATAATAGACCATAATATTATACAAAAAAATATTACAGAAATTGAAAAAAAACTTTTTCGTGATATTTTCATAAATATAAATAAAGAAAATTTGAGTTTTGAAAATGCAGAAGATAATATTGGTTCTGCAATAATTAATTTACAGACAAGTATTAATAATAATAGTATTAAAGAATTAAATAAGAGAATAAAGGCAGCAGCAAGAAATAATGAAATAGAGAAAGTAAATAAGTTGATGGAAATAAAAAAAAATTTTTTAAATGCAAAATATAAACAGTAGGAGGGGTAATTGACAAAGGAAAAAATAATTAAAGAGAAGAAAAAGGTAGAAGTAATTGAAGCCGAACCAATTTCACATAAGTTGATTGATGAATTAGTAGAGACTTCAAAGCTTAATGAGGGAAAAATACGTAATGAGTATTTTACAACTTTTCTTGAAGAAAATGGATTAAAGAAGCAAAAAAAAGAAGTTGTTGCACTATTATCAAGTAGAAGCATCTCTGTAATGAGAAAAAGAAGTATTTTTAAGCCGGATAAATTAAAATTATATAATGATTTTCTAACAAAATATAAAAAAGAATTAAATGTAATTCTACGAAAGGCTCGAAGGAGTTTTGGTGTATTGGAGAATAATTCTGTAATTGGTGTTTTTGATACTAAAGAAGAAATGAAAGTTAATCTTAAATTTATGAGGCATTATTTAAGAGAAAATGGAATTAAAATTACAAAATCAGCCAAAATAAAGAATCCAAGAGCTTTATCTGAAAAAAGTGAGATTGTAGGCGATCCTGTTAGGCAATATTTAAGAGAAATGGGTGGAGTTAATCTACTTTCAAGAGAGGAAGAGGTTAGAATTGCAAAAAAGATAGAGTTAGGGGCAAAAAAGGTTGTTAAGGCTCTCTCAAAAACTAACCTTGTTTTGTATTCAGTTATTGACCTTGGTAGAGATGTTTTAGAGGGAGTTAAAGATATTGATGAAATAGTTGATATCAATGAAGATATTCTTGATGAATCAAAAAAACAGAAGTTTAGAGATGCGTTTTTTGAAAAACTGGAATTATTGAATAATTTGAGCAGAGAACTTTCAGGATATAAAAAATCTAATGTTTCAAATTTTATTGTAGCCAAAAAAATGGTAGAAATAACCAGACTTATTCAGGGAATGTCAATTTTACATGAACATAAGAGAAATTTTATTAATAAACTAAAACAATTAAGGGAAAATTATGTCCATATTACAGGTCGTATTGAGATTATTAATGAGAGATTGGAAAATTCAGACAATGAAGAGGATAATAAGAAGAATAGAATAGAGGTTGAGAATTATCAAAGACGTCTTGATAATTTGAATGAAAAATACAGAATTGAGCCTGTTGAGTTATTTAAAACCTGTGAAGATATAGCAGAGGGGCAGTATTTGATTGAAATGTCAAAGAACGATTTGGTAGAATCTAATTTACGGCTCGTGGTATCAATAGCTAAAAAATATATTAATCGTGGCTTACAGTTTTCTGATTTAATTCAGGAAGGAAATATTGGTTTAATGAAAGCTGTTGAAAAGTTTGAATATCAAAGAGGATATAAGTTTTCAACCTATGCTACATGGTGGATAAGGCAGGCAATTACAAGGGCTATTGCTGATCAGGCAAGAACAATTCGTATTCCAGTACATATGATTGAAACGATACATAAAATAAATAGGACACAGCGAAGAATGGTTCAGGAACTTGGAAGGGAACCGACAGATGATGAGATAGCTGAAGAAACAGGCTATTCGGCTGATAAAATCAGAAAAATATTGAAAATTGCTCAGGAGCCTATTTCTCTTGAGACACCGGTAGGTGATGATGACTCTCATTTAAGAGATTTCTTAGAGGATGATAAGACAATCTCACCTCCTGAAGTTGTGTCGCAAATTAATCTGAAAGAACAACTGGCAAGTATTCTTGCATCTTTGACCGAAAGAGAAGCTAAGGTTATAGCTATGAGGTTTGGATTGGTTGATGGCAATGAGCATACATTAGAAGAAGTAGGGCAGGAGTTTCAGGTAACCAGAGAAAGAATAAGGCAGATTGAAGCAAAGGCTTTAAGGAAATTAAAAAAGAAGTCAAAGAAATTGGTTAATTTTCTTGATAAACCGGAAAAATTTTCATAGAAAATTTTAAGGCAAAGAGGCAAGTAGGCAAAGAGGCAAGTAGGCAAAGAGGCAAGTAGGCAAAGA
>JAOZTV010000426.1 GCA_029939015.1 Candidatus Aminicenantota bacterium | reverse complement strand
CTTAAACCTGTTCCAAATTCATTTAAAGAACTCTTCTTAATTCCAAAAACAAAAAATCTTAACAAAGTTTTAGTAAATATTAAAAGTTTGTTGAAATATGGTCTTGTAAACGATTGTACAAAATATATTGATGAAGAGATAAAAAATTCACACTTAAATACTACAGAAAAAAATTATTTAAAATTTATACCTTTAGTTATAGCTGTTAGAGAGAAAAAATACGGTAAGTCTATCTGGTCTTATGGAAGAAGTTTTGAAAATTATAGATCAATACAGTTGCCAGAATATCTTAAAGAAATTGCAATGCCAATACTATATAGCGATATAATATATAAGTACAGTAAAATTAAAAAAGTTGATCCATTTCTTGTTATGGCATTGATAAAACAGGAAAGTACTTTTAAGGCAAAAGTTGTCTCGCCATCTAAGGCTTATGGATTAATGCAATTATTATTGAAAACAGCAAATTTAATGGCAAAGAAATATAAAAAAAGAGTTTATAGAGCCAACCTTTTTATGCCAGAAATAAACATTAAATACGGAGTTGAATATTTAAAAGATCTTATAGACAAATATAATGGGAATATTTACTATGCCCTTGCAGCCTATAATGCCGGGGACCATAGAGTTGATAACTGGTTACCTTTTATGGGAAATGTTAGCAACGAAGAGTTTGTTGAAATGATACCTTTCAAGGAAACAAGAAATTATGTAAAACTTGTTATAAGAAATTATCATTATTATCGGTTTTATTATGACACCTAAATATTTAGGGAGTAGGCAATAGGGAATAGTTTTCTTCTTTGACTGTATCGACCATTGCTTGAAGATTGATTTTGAATGCTTCTTTTGGACCTGTGATAGTTGGATTAGGAAAGAGTTCAGCTAAAAGGTTTTCTGCTACTATTGTTGTGCTTTTTCCCTTGTTGAATTCATTTATTATGCTCTTGTTTAGAGTTTCGGCAGCTAAAATAGCCATTTCTAAATGTTTTTTTACCTTTTCTTTTCCTCTGATAAATCTATTATGTGGAAATGCTAAAATTTCTGCATCAAGCTTTATTAGTTTCTCAATTGATTGAATATACTCATTATAACTGGAAAGAAAAAGTGGTTTAATAGATCCGTTTTTTTCCATTACCCCAGCTGAATCACCAGGAAATAGTATCTTTTCTGGGAGTAAAAAATAGGACATTGAACATTTAGTATGACCTCTGGTTTCTATTGCCAATAAACTATGAGTGTTATCTATTTGTATGGTTTGTATATCATTCAAACTTACTAAGCTTTTTAATTCTGTACATCGAATATTTTTAGAGTTTTCTATTCTATTAAATTCCTGATTGAGTTTGTCAATAAATGAAATAACCTTAGGCTTTTTTAATAATTCAATAGTTCTATTTGATCCATATATTTCAAAGTTATAAATATTTTGAAGATATGAACAGGCACCTGTATGATCGTAATGTGAATGTGTAAGTAGTACAACGTCAATTTTTTCATTATCAATCACTTTTTTTATTCTTTCATAAAAAACTTCAGATTTTGCACTTATCCCACAGTCAATAAGATAGTTTTTGTCTCCCTTAATTATATAAAGCGGAAACATACTGTCAATTAGTACAATAACATTCTTCGTGATATGTTCAATTTTACGTATCATTTTATTATATTCCCTGATTTAATATTTCATAATAATAATCATATAATAAAATTAAAAAACAATCAAATTAAAACATATTCCTAAGTTTTTCAATCTTGACATTTTAGTTCTACATTGTTATTGTATTCTTTAAAGGAGAATGTATGTTTAATGATTTTATTTTTTTTTGCAGAAGATAAAAACAGCAGACTTTTTATAGTACACTAAAATACAGGAGGTTTAGATGATAAATGTTAAACTGTTTAAAAAAATTGCACTAGTATTATTCTTTATTTCGTTTGCCACACCTTCATTTCCATTAATGGTTGAACTGCCATTAAAAAAATTAGTTGTCTCATCAAATAGTATTATTATTGGAAATGTAACATCAATCGAATCTGAATGGAACTTAGACAAAAATATGATATATACTATTGTAAGGGTTATGATGACTGAAATCATTAAGGGAGATGAAAATCCAAAAATGATCATGATCAAAGTACCTGGAGGAAAAGTGGGTGATATTGGTTGTAAGGTGTCTGACACTCCTGAATTTAAAATAAATGAACGTATTTTAGTTTTTTTGAATCCAGTAAATTCCAAAAAATCCAGTATAGAGACAATACAGAACAGTCATTTAAACTCTTATGAGATCTTTGGTAAAAGTCAGGGTAAATTTGTACTGGATAATGAAGGAAAAGCTGCTCGTGGTAATTTTACCCTATACCCTGATAAACTGATCAAATCTCAGGATTTTAAGGTAAATATTCTGGTTCAGAGAATTCAGGAAATAATCTCTCAGGAGGCGAAGAATGACTAAATTTAAAATATATATAATAATATTTGTGTCAATGTTCTTTTTATCTG
>JAOZTV010000114.1:3844-8994 GCA_029939015.1 Candidatus Aminicenantota bacterium | reverse complement strand
TGCCCTTTGTTTATTTGTTTTTCCCTTTGTATTTTCGTCAACAAGTTCATAATCAAGATGTATCCAAGCTTCTAGTTTTTCATTTTTTTCAAGTACCAATGATTCAGATACAAAAAAGCGGGCATTTAGTTTTTCTTCAATTGTTTCGGGATATACATTCTCTCCGTTGGCAAGAACTATCATGTTTTTGGATCTTCCTGTAATATGTAAATTATTGTTTTTATCAAATTTCCCAAGGTCGCCTGTCTTAAACCATCCATCTGCATCAATTGTTTCCTTTGTTAGTTCAGGGTTTTTATAATAACCAAGCATAACATTGGGTCCTCTATACAAAATCTCACCTATTCCTGTTTTTTTATCAGGGGCTTCTATCTTCATTTCTCCACCCGGCAAAACTTTACCAGTTGACCCTGTTTTTATGCTTTTATCCAAAAATGGGCCACCTGCAATTAGGGGTGCTGTCTCTGTTAGACCATAACCAATAAGGTATGGAAACCCTGCACTGCTATAAAACTTTTCTGCATCTCTGTTAAAGGAAGCACCACCAACTGCAATCAATTTTAGCCTGCCACCAAAAAAGGCTAATAATTTGTCTTTTATCTTTCCATGTATTTTTCTTTTTAATCCGGGTATTTTTGTTGCAAACTTTAAAAAACCACTTCCATCTATTGTCTTCATTACTTTTTTCTTATAGATTTTTTCAAGTATTAGTGGTACCGCACAAATAATAGTTGGTCTTTCTTCTTTACATACACTTTCTAATACCCTTGGTGTCGGTACCTTATCAATATATACAGTCCTTGCCCCACCCATAATGCAATGTAAAAAACCTACCATAAATTCATAGGTATGAGACATAGGTAGAATTGATAAAAATACTTCATCATTTTCTAACACTATTAATTTACTTATAGCCCAAAGATCAGACAGGAAGTTTTTATGTGACAACATTACTGCCTTGGAGTGTCCGGATGTCCCAGATGTATATATAATTGAAGCAATATCATTTTCAGATATTTCATCTTTTTTTATTCCAATTGTACTTGGTATCTTTTTAAAAAAATCTAATGCAGTGTCAATAATATCTGATATTGATTCAATATTAAGATTTTTGCTTTCAGCACTGAAATCATCAAGCATGATAATAGTTCCTAGTTTGCTACTTTTTAAATCGGCAACCTTGTCATATTGTTTTTCAGTTGTAAAGAGGATCTTAATGTCTGCATCAACTAAAATATGTCTTATATCAGCTTCAGGAAAGTCCGGTAGGATAGGTACTGCAATTGCTCCAACTCTGACTATTGCAAAATAAGCTATTCCCCAATTTGGTGAATTTTCACCAAGTATTGAAATTTTATCTCCCTTTACAATTCCTTTTTCTGAAAGAATCTCTGCTACTTTTCTTACTTTTTCAAAAAACTCTCCATAAAGGATTGGAGTCCCGAAAGCCATGCCTACAAAGGGTCTATCCTCATATTTTTCAACCATTTTCTCAAGGAAACTATTTAAGGTCTTTGGCAAATCTTTTACATCATCATAAACACCAAAACTGTCATTTTTTTCAATTTTATTTTCCATAGTATATTTATAACAGATTTTACTTTTTTTTTCAAAGAAAAAGACTTGAAAAACCATTTTAATTCTATTAGAATATTATTCAGGCACTTAGTATCGTTTATTGCTGTGCTCAATAAGGGGAAAAAACAATGAATTGTCCAAAATGTCGAACAGAATTAATGGTACAGGAAACTTTTGAAGAAATTGATATAGACAGATGTCCTGCCTGTAAAGGACTTTTACTTGATAGTGGAGAACTTAAAGCTTTAATATCAAAAAAAATGGGAAACAAAGCAGATACTTTGGGCTTTTCTTCAACTTCAGATCATATGGATAAGGTAAAAGCTTTTTGTGTTAGCTGTAATAAGGATATGCAGGCTATGTTAGGACCTGGAGAAATAAGAATTGAGAGATGTCCGGATTGTAAAGCAATATTTCTTGATCAGGGAGAACTTGCTAGTTTACAACTATATACATCATAAAATAGGAGTCCACTTTTGTTTTTGTATTTATGCCCAGTAGTACTTTTTATGGTTTAATATCTAAATTCGGATATAATTTTGCGACACAGTCTGGGCAGATACTATGTGAAAAATCTACATCTGACCTGTCTTTTATGTAAACTTCAATTTGTTCCCAATACCCTCCGTCATTTCTGATATTTTTACAATTAGCACAGATCGGAATAAACCCTCTAAGTGTTTTTACTTCGGATAATGCACTTTGCAATTCTTCAATAAGTTTTTGATGTTCAAGCTCAATTTGTTTTCTTTCCTCAATTTCGTCCTGAAGAATTAAATTTTTGTTTTCTAATTCTTTTTGTAAGGCAGTTAAAGATAAATGAGTTTTTATTCTTACCAACACTTCATCTGCTTGAAATGGTTTTGTAATATAGTCAACCCCACCAGCCATAAATCCCTTAACCTTATTCGTTGTATTACTTAGTGCACTGATAAAAAGCACAGGTATATCTCTCGTCTGTGGTTTTTGTTTTAAAATATTACATACTTCAAATCCATCCATTTCTTCCATCATTACATCAAGGAGGATTAAATCAAGCTCTTCTTTCTCTAAAGCCATATCGATTGCCTGTTTACCATTTTTTGCAAGAAAAACTTTGTATTCTGAATTCAAAATATCTGCAAGCGCCAATCTGCTCAATTTTTCATCTTCAACGATTAATATGTTCTGTTTATTTTGTTCCATATTCACTCCTCTATGTTTTTCAATAAATTCAATGCTAATTCTGATGCTTTTTTAAATTCCACATCCTCAATAAAATCAATAATTTTATCAATCTTATTAATGAAGGATGTTTTTAAAAGCATTGTTTTAATTTGTTCTGCAACCTCCAATGCCATCGAATCACTTTCGTGACAGCAATCAATAAGCAAATCTATCTTTTTTCTTAATTCAGAATAATCTAATATTTTTTCATCGTTTAATATTGGATTATTTGTGAAAGCTAAGTCAATATCACAAAAAAACCCATCTAAATCATTAATAATTTTCTCTAATATCGGAGTGTTTACGTTCAAACATTCTAAAGCAGCAATTATTTCCTTATTTATCAAATTTGACTCAATATCTGAATAAATAGTAGAAACAATAATCATACCAAGCATACTTGATGCACCTTTTAATGAATGAGCCAAATGCCTTGCCTTATCAATTTCACTATTATCAATAAATGATTTAATTTCGTCTGCTGCATTTTTATAAAGCTTTGAATACTCCTTCAATAATTTCAAGTATAATTTTTCAGAACCCCTGACACGACTAAGACCCATTTCAACATCCAGGCCCTCAATTACTGGCAACTCACTTGTTTTGCTTTCAATTTTTGTTTCTATTACTGTAGATTTTTTTTTCTCCGTTCTCCGAGGTTGTATAAATTTTAAGAGAACTCTATTAAGTTCTTCAGGGTCAATTGGCTTTGTAATATACCCATTCATCCCTGCCTGTAAACTTTTTTCTTTATCAGATACCATAACATGAGCACTCATTGCAATAATAGGCAAATCCATTAAACCATAGGCTCTTATATGTTTTGTCGCGTCCAATCCATCCATTTCAGGCATTTGAATATCCATCAAAACCAGGTCATAAGCTTTTTTACAAGCCATTAGATAGCCTTCTCTACCGTTTATAGCAAGATCATAATCAAGTCCCATTTGTTCAACTAACTCACAGATAATTTGTTGGTTAATAAGGTTATCTTCAACCAATAAAACCTTATAACCATGTAAGTTTTTGAGAGGAAAAACATCTTTATGTTCTTCATCCATTTCCCGAACAAGGTCAAATGATATTTCAAAAATAAACTCGGTTCCTTTTCCAAAAACACTTTTTACATCAAGTGCTCCACCCATTAAATCAACTAATCGTTTTGAAATAGGCAGACCAAGCCCTGTACCACCATATTTTCTTGTAAAAGAATCATCTGCCTGATAAAAGCTCTCAAATATTTTTGCTACCTGTTCTTCAGTCATTCCAATACCGTTATCTTTTACAGAAAACCTAATGGTATTGTTATCAGGGTTAACTCTCTCAACAGAGATTTTAACTGAACCCTCATCTGAAAATTTCACTGCATTATTTGCCAGATTTATTAACACCTGCCCAAGTTTCAAAGGATCTCCTTTCATCCAGTTTGGGATTCGTTCATCAATTGCAAATAAAACTTCAATACCTTTTTCCTCTGCTTTTACGTTTATTGTATTTCCCAAAAGACCCAATACAGACCTCATATTAAACTTAATATTTTCAAGTGTCATCTTGTCTGCTTCAATTTTAGAAAAGTCAAGAACTTCATTTATTATCCCTAATAAAGCCTGTGATGAAGCCTGAATTTTATTCATATAATCCTGTTGTTTAACAGAAAGCTTAGTTGATAATATAAGATGTGTCATACCAATAACGGCATTCATTGGTGTACGGATCTCATGACTCATTCGTGCAAGAAAATTACTTTTTGCTTTTGTAGCAGCTTCTGCACCCAGTTTTGCTTTTATAAGTGACTCCTCTGCTACCATACTTTCAGCAGCTAATGCAAAAAGACATACTAAAAACAAAGCTAACGCTGCCAAAGTGAAAAAATAACTTGTAAAAATAGTACCCTCTGCAGATTGTTCAAAAACAGGAAAAGGTCTTAGTTTTGCAAAAAGATCTAAAAATATCAATATGGATGAGAAAGACAATTGGAATGCAAAAAATCGTTTTTCTTTAAGCTCAAAGTAAAGAAAACTTCCACTTATTGCCGGAAAATAAAAAAGATAGAATAATGTCTCCGGACCCAAAACTGTAGAATAAATAAAAATAACTATGGAGTTTGCATTTGGAGCAATAAAACGTGATAAATTTATAAAGCCTTTTTTATTTAATATTAAAAGAGATACTTGATAAATAATAACACCTGGTATTAGATATTTGAGAAAGTCAGCACCTATATAATGAAACACAAAAAAAAGAGGGATCACTAATATTGCCGTTGTTAGAGCCAATATATTGGTTATCCTTACCCGTTTTTTTTTCTTTTCAGAAAGAGATTCATTTATTCCGTAGTTAAAAATGATACTAAAAATATTTTTAAG
>JAOZTV010000114.1:0-3744 GCA_029939015.1 Candidatus Aminicenantota bacterium | reverse complement strand
TTTCGTAATAATTATATATGGAAAACTTATTAACTTTAAATAATATTTGTTTTGATTATAAGAACTCTAAGGCCTTAAGAGGCATTGATTTGAAAATTGGGCATGGTATTTATGGTCTATTAGGACCTAATGGTGCAGGAAAAACAACCTTGATGAAAATAATACTTGGTTTTTTATCACCGTCACAAGGTTCAGGGTCTGTATTGGGCTACGACATTCAGTCTGATTTTTTAAAGATTAGACAAGAAATTGGATATATGCCTGAAACTGATTGTCTTATACCCGGCATGGATGGTGTTAGTATTACGGCATATCTTGGCGAGTTAAGCGGAATGCCCAAAGAAGAGGCAATGAAGAGGGCTCATGAGGTTCTTTATTATGTTGGACTTGAAGAGGCAAGATATAGAAAGGCAGACACATATTCTTCAGGAATGAAACAGAGGTTAAAACTTGCAACTGCAATTGTTCATGACCCGAAACTCTTATTCCTTGATGAGCCTACCTCAGGCATGGATCCAAATTCAAGAAGAGAAGTACTCGACCTTATTAAAGATATTTCAAATAAAAAAAGCATGGATATTATTATCTCTTCACATATCTTGTCAGATATTGAATATACCTGTGATACTGCCTTGATTATGGATAAGGGGGAAATTATTTCTTCACAATTGATTAAGGACATTGACTCTTCAAACCTGGATAAACTTGGGATATCAACAGATAAAGGTCTTACCAAATCAGAAAAACCCAATGTTTTCGAGATTAACGTTAAGGGAGATATTGAAAAACTTATTGAGGACATTAAGGAAGTTAAACTCATGAAAAACAAAGGAAATACACTTCTTGTATTTTCTCAATCCTTTGATACTAATGAAATATTCAAACAGTCAATCTTAAAAGGAGTACAAATCAGACATTTTAAAAAACAGAGGGCAAGCCTTGAAGATACTTTTGTTTCAGCCATCGGAGCGTCAAATGCAAATTAGGGAAAAGGGTTATTATAAATGGGAAGGAGAGCTTAAAAAAGGTAGTATTAACTGGCTCCCAATATTTAAAAATGGGGTAAAATCTGTCTATAATAAAAAATTCTCAAAACTCCTTTTTGCTTTTTCTTCAGGCTGGTTTTTTATTTTTCTTATAGCAATTTATCTTTCAGAAAGAGATGAGGTTAAAACAGCAGGTAATATGTTAGGTGGTATAATTAAAAAAATTATTCTTTCTAACGCTCATCTATTTCATTTTTATTATACATTTGGTTATTTTATTTTTGCATTAGTCTTATTAAGTTTATTTTCCGGCTCAGAATTAATCTCATCAGATTTAAAATACAAGTCCTACACCCTATATCTTTCAAGGCCAATTACAATTCTTGATTATATAAAGGGCAAATACTCGATTGTTTTATTCTATCTGCTGTTATTTTCACTTGTTCCAGGTTTATTACTGCTTCTGGCAAAGGCAATTTTTGCAAAAAATATTTCAATATCTGTTTTTACACTTTTAGCATCTATTGTCTTTCCTGTCCTCATATCACTTTTTTTTGCATCATTGAGTCTTTTTTTCTCTTCATTAACAGAGAATAGTAAAACTGTTAAGATACTTATTTTTTCATTTTATTTCTTTTCAGATATGCTTGGAGGAATGTTTTACGGTATTTTTAAAAATAAAGATTTTTTTTACTTCTCTATTACAAAAAACATAAAACAATTTGGAACATTCGTTTTTGGAACAGAAGACAGTTTCTATACTCCTGGACTAATATCAGGGTCAATATTATTAGGCTTAACAGTGCTTTTCTTTGTCTTAATGTACTCAAAAATGAAAAGGACGGAGGTTTAAATTGGATATTAAACAATGGGATATAGTTCAAACAGATTCGGTCTCAAAATGGTATGGGAATGTACTTGGAGTCAGTGAAATTTCAATTAAAATTGAAAAAGGAATTCACGGTCTTTTAGGTCCCAATGGTGCAGGTAAATCAACCTTTCTAAAACTGATATCCGGACAACTTAAAACCAATATCGGTAAGATAAAAGTCTTTGGTGAACAAATTAATAATAATTATACAATTTTTAATAAAATTGGTCTCTGCCCGGAAAATGATTCATTCTATAAAGGGATTACTGGCTATGAATTTATTTTATTCAGTTCAAAATTACTTGGATTTAAAGGTAAGGATGCAGAAGAAAAAACAGCCAAAGCAATTGAAAGAGTTGGATTAACAGACAGTAAAAACAAATTAATAAGTGAATATAGCCTGGGAATGAGACAGAGAATAAAACTGGCATCAAGTATAATTCATGAACCGGACCTTCTAATCCTTGATGAACCCTTAAGAGGTATTGATCCTCTCTGGCGTGTAAAAATAATTGAAATTATTAAAGATTTTGAAAGAATGGGCAAAACTGTAATTGTTTCATCACATATTTTATCTGAAGTAGAAGATATGACAGACAGTATTATATTAATTCATCAGGGAAAAATATTTGCTCAGGGAAAAATTGAACAGATAAGAGGTTTACTGGACTCTCATCCTCATCAAATTTCAATAAAGTGTAATAACCCGCGATTAATTGCAGGTAATATAATAAATGGACAACATATTCTTAATATTAAATTTGATAATGATGCAGAACAAATTATTGTTAATACTAATAATAGGGATAAGTTTTTTGATGACCTGAGTAAGATTATTGTTGACAATAACTTAAAGATTGAAGAAATCACCTCACCGGACGATAATCTTCAGGCTGTTTTTGATTATTTAATAGGGAGATAATTAGATGAATACTATCAATCATATAAAAACTGTTTTTTCATTTTTTTTTAAAAATTCTCTCAAATCAAGAAAAACAAAATTATTCTTTTTTTTGTCTATTATACCTTCAATTATAATCATTATTATTAATATAGTGAACAAAGGAAGCTCAGACCCTGCTTTTAATAATCTGTTTGAGAAAATAGGTTTAATTTATTTTTTTGTTTTTTATATTCAGGCACTTGCCCTATTTTTGGGAACTTCAATTATAAACGATGAAGTCAGCGATAAAACACTGATTTATTTAACAACTAAACCTATTTCAAAAAGTTCAATACTTATCGGTAAGTATCTTGCTTATTACATTAATGCACTTTTAATTGTTATAATAGGTGTTTTGCTTGCTTTTATTTCAGACTATAAAATGGGTTTAAACTTAACTACAATTATTTTGATTCTGGGAATTGCAGCTATTGCTCTCTTATCCTATATGGCAATGTTTAATCTTTTTGGTACAGTATTAAAAAGACCGATAATGATAGGATTAGTTTTTGTATTCGGCTGGGAACCCTTAGCCAGTCTTATTGGAGGCACGGTACAGAAATTTTCTTATGCCTATTATATTAACTTTTTATTACCGGGTAATATTTACGAGCTAAAATCTTCTCCTTCATCTGCTTTTATATCAATAATAATGCTTTTGGGTTTTGCAATTATATTTTTAGGAATTTCAATTTATACTTTTAAAAAAAAAGAATATAACCTTTCCACTTGACAAAACTGGTGTTTTTTTGTATTCTATGTTTTTTAAAAAGCAACGCTTTTCTGCGGGAATAGCTCAATGGTAGAGCACGACCTTGCCAAGGTCGATGTTGCGGGTTCAAATCCCGTTTCCCGCTCCATAAGATTTGGCGGCGTAGCCAAGTGGTAAGGCAGGGGTCTGCAAAATCTCTATTCATCGGTTCAAATCCGGTCGCCGCCTTTTT
>JAOZTV010000113.1 GCA_029939015.1 Candidatus Aminicenantota bacterium | reverse complement strand
TTATTCTCAATATGCAATAATGTTCGTTTAATATATTTTTTATATGATAGGTTTTTTCTCACATTAATTTGATATCCGAATGTTCCGAGAGCTTTGATATTTCTTTGCAATGCCGTTAAATATAATTGTCTTTTGTCAATTTGAATATTTTGTTCTTTGAGAAGTGAGAAAAAATATGTTCTTAGTGTTCCTAAATCAAAATAAGAGTCATTTAAAAAAGAAACTATATCATAGTAATATGGACCCTGTAATGAATCTTGAAAGTCTATGAGGTAAATTTTATCCATAAAAATATGTATATTTCTTGAATGAAAATCTCTATGAGAGAAAATTTTCTCCTCTGAGATATTGTCAACAATAGAATATAATTTTCTTTGAAGTATATCTTTGTCAATGTTTGATAGATTGTCTGCAATATAATGTTTAAGAAAAAAATCCATTTCAAATTTTAGTCTTTCATTGCCTAATACTTGTTTGGTTTTATCAAGTGAAATATTTCTTAGTTTTGAAATTATTGTTGATATATTATCTAAAAGTTTTTTTTTATTTATTTTATTGGATTTATTGAAAGTCTGCTGAAATGATAATGTTCCAAGGTCTTCAAGTATGATAATCCTATTATCAATCGTCTCTATTATTTCAGGTACATTGATGAGGTTTTTTTTATATAGTCTTGTCAATTCTACTATTCTATTAATCTCATCTTTATTTTCTTTTGGGTATATCATAGCAATTTGAGTTTTTGAGTTTACTTGTTTAAACCTATAAAATGAACGTGTAGAGGCCTCACCCCTAATTTTTGTAATATTTGTTATATCGGGAATATTATCGGATAAATATTGTTTCATTTATAACCTAAAAAACCAATGCATATCCAATTTTTAGAAATAGGGTTCTGTTTCTTTGTAAGAGATTTAGTTTTGCATTTTGATCATAGATGTCAGAATATCCTAAAAACAGTACTGTTCTCGGGTTCAATTTATAAGAGAATAGAAACTGAGTAAATAACCCTTTTGTGATTTTATTTATCTCATCTTCGTAGAGTAATTCGTTTCTATTAATATGTGAATATTGAATTGTACCTCTGATAAACATTCTTTTATTAAAATGATATATAAGCCCTATGTCACTTAAAGATGCATTATATAGCTGTTCTGTGCTTATATTTAAGCTACTATATAATTGCCTTATGCTTATTGAAAAATGTTTTCCAAAATTATATTTAACATAAGGTGTCATTGAAAATACTTTACCTGCCCTTGAATGTGTATAGTCAATCCCGTCTCCATGATGTAAAAACAAACTGAATGACAGACTTTTGGATGGATTTATTCTAAAAAAGAAAGCCTGGAAAAATTGGTCATAAGGAATGTCATCGTAAACATATCGCCTAGCTCCAGTTGAAATATATAAAAATGATTGCATGGGACCTGAACCACTTAATCCTACTTCAAGTTCTCTTTCAATTAGTTTTCCAGAACTATCTTTTGTCTGATCAATGTCTCCTCCAATACCTAACCTTGAAAAAAAACTATCTTTTTTCCCAAAGAACGTATATTCTCCACCAGTTGTTATCTTATAATAATCAACCTGAGGTACAAAACCTAAGTCAGCTCTGAAATTTTCAGAGAATTTTTTTAAATCTGCCCTATATGACCAATTCCTCTCTGAATGTCGATACCCAACTTTAATAGCATGACCGGAGAGTGTGCCATCTTCCTGATCATAATCCTTAATAATTTCATCAGGATATTTTGTTGATGAACTGAGGAATTGAAATTCTAGAGTATCATTTTTTGTAATTCTTATGAGTCCATCAATACCAAAAACTCTATTAAAATAATTTTCGCCTTCTCTATCCGTTGCAATTAATCCTATTGTTGAGTTTTTACCTATATCAAATTTATATCTGAAAGCATTTGAATAAACACCTGAGTCAATACTTGTCTGATCAGAGTATTGTGATCCAGGTAAGAGTAGATTAGTGTTTCTATCGTGTGTCAGAAACATTCCAATAGTATGTTTTTTCTCTTTCCCGGATATTTTTACACCCCATTCAGGATCAGCAATTGATCTAGTATAGATAACATTAATATCAGAATTAAAAAAATCATTACCTTCAAGGAAAAAAGGTCTCTTTTCATCATAATATAGTGCAAATCGTGTGTTTATATCTAATTGGCTTGCATCTGCTTCAATTTGTGAAAAATCCGGGTTAACTGCAAAACTAAGGTTGAGGTTTGAAGTAATTCCCCATTTACCAGACATTCCAATGTCAACACTTGACGCTTCTTTTGACATATTCCCTGATGGAAAATCTTCTCTACTATCAGTTCTAAAAGCTGTTAGTGTAGGGTCTAACTCCATATTCTTGCCAGGTTTAATCCCATTAAAACCTGTTATTTTATCATATTGACATAGCCAGCATGATTGGCCTCTATCAACCTTTATGCTTGATATCTGGTGTCTTTTATTTCGTGGATAATTCCTGAATAGCATAAATCCCCATGTGAGTTCCCCAGCACTACGGTCAAATTGAATTGCATTAAATGGTATTTCAAATTCTAAAACAAAGCCATTCTTATTTCTTTTTGCTGCTGATTTCCATATTGCATCCCAGGAATCATCTGACCTGTTTCCACCATTGCTAAAAATTTCATCGCCTTGAACTCCAAGAACATTTGATGCAAAATAAAAGGATCTATTACCTGAATTAAACGTATCAATTCCGATACCAATTGTATCATCATTCCATATTTCATCTCTTTTTGAGTAATGAGCTCTTATATGTTCAGGGTTTGGATCCTGAGCAATAAATGCTACATAAAGACTATTTTTGCCATACATAATCAAACCTGTAGTTTTTACAGGAGGAGTAATGTTTTCACCGGGATCTATTTCATAATTTAAGGGGACTTTTAATGCGGTTTTCCATCCTGACTCATTAAGTACTCCATCAATATTAATTATACCATTAAACGATGTTACTCTTTTTGGGGATTTTGACTCTGAGGATGAACTGAAAACCATTTGGTTTATCAATAATATTAGTAATAAAAATGTATATAAAAATTTTTTCATAAATAATATACGAAAAAAAATCACAAATGTTTGGATATTTTGTTTATTTTATTTTAGTTTTTTAGTATTATACACTTATGGGGATAGAGATGAGAAAAGAAAATGATTTAAAAAGGGGAATAGCAGCTATTGGGGTTATGGTTATTATAGTTGTTTTAGCCGTAGCTGTAACTATTGCAGTTCCATTATTTATACAAAATAATCAGGTTGATAAGGTTAATATTACTAAGAATAAACTTTTAAAAATAAAGGAAGCTATCATTGGAAATCCTGAAAAAATGGTAGAGAGATCAAGAACATCATTTGGTTTTGTGGGGGATATTGGGGTTTTACCATCTAATCTAACACAATTGAGGAATGGAAGCGGACTACCGTCATTCCAACTTCAGGAAAATGTCTGGTTTGGATATCGTGGACCTTATGTGAAATCTGATTCAGATCTAAAAGATGCATGGGGGAATGATATAATTTATACCGTTAGCAGTATAAGTGGTGTAGTATCAATAGATATCAGGAGTAATGGTAGTCCAGATATTGCTGATGATGATATCTTTGAGTCGATAAGAGAAACAGATTTTCAAAATTATGTGTCTGGAAAAATAATAAACAAGGTATCAAAGTCTATTAAAACTGATTATACAGGACCAATGGATGTTTTTTATCCTGATGGTACTAATAATCTGGCATTAAAAACAATACAGATAAGTTCTGGAGTTTTCGATTCTTTAAATGAAACTGAAAAATTTCCTATTGGTAATAGATATTTCCAAACTCAGGATATGGAATATAAGAAACTTGTATCCTTAAATGGAGGCGGTAATTCAATTATTTCTTTTTTTGGAGATGAATCAAATACAAGCAGTGGAGAACTTTTTGAAAGAACTTTCAGTGCTACAGATAATCTAGCTGATAATGGAATAACAAGTGCAAGAGGAACCTGGGCATCAAGTAATGGAGATTTTTTTGCAACAGGAAGAGGTGAACATCGTGCTTTTTTTGGTAATGTAAATTGGAAAAACTATAGAATTGAAGTTGATGTAACTTTAATAGAGGGACGTGGATATGGAATCTATTATAGGACTAATGGTCAGCGAGATGTAACAGGATATATTTTACAATATGATCCGGGTTTATATTCTGGCGGAATGGAGTTTGTAATCAGAAGAGTTGTCAATGGCAATGAAAATTATTTTCCTTATGCAGAAAGATTTCTTATAAGGAAACGTTATACAACAGCAGAATTTGAGGCTCTTTTCAATGGGAGTATTACCGGTGATCAACATCATATATCAATTACTCTTATTGAAGATAGACATATAATAAAAGTTGATGGTGTGAAAATAATTGATGTTACAGATACTGAACCCTTATTTCCATGTGGAGGCTTATGTGGTAATGCAGGTTTTAGATCCTGGGAAGGTAGAAGCAGGACTGCATTTCATAGTTTAAAGGTGTATGACATTCCGCCATTATCAACTGGTGAATTAGTATGGTGGTCTTTTGAAGAAGGGAATGGAGATAGAGTTTACGGTTCAGGTTTTGAAATTGGAGCAGATGAAATAAATGGAACTTTGGTAGATGGGGTTCATATTCAAAGAAAATGGGAAGATACAAATAAACATGGTAATGCTGTTTATTTGGATGGTTCTAAAAATGGTCATATAAACTTTGGAGATGTATCTGGTATGAACTTTTCACCAACTGCTGCCTTTACTATATCTGCCTGGGTAAGAATAGATAATAATAAAGGTAAAAGAGTAATTATTTCGAAAATGAGCGGTGAACAAGGATGGAATTTAAGAATTAGAGATAATAAAAATCCTCCTAAGAATTATGGAGTAGAATTTAGTTTAAGGCAAAGTCCAAATTCAAGAGAGATTAAAATTGTTAATTCTGTTGAAGTTGAAGTTGGTCATTGGTATCATATTGCTGTTACTTATGATGGAACAGAATACAGTAGTAATGAATTAATTCCTACTTCAGCAGTTCAAATCTATGTAACACGAGAAGATGAGTTAAACGTATCAACTCCACCAATGTCAACAAGAGTAAATACTCTAAGAACCGATCATACTACTACAAATAATGGCAATTTCAATATGGGAACCAGGAGAGACGGCAAGGATCCTTTTAGTGGATATCTAGATGAAATTAGGGTTTATCATAAAGCATTTACACTTGCTGAAATAGAAACATTATTTCAGAAAGACAAATAAAATCAGATAAAATTCATTTTAAAAGTAAAAAAAATTATTTTTTTACTAAACTTTTTCAAATAATCTCCGATATATTTTTATTGCATGTTTTTTAGTGTAGAAAATTATGGTTTGTTCAAGAATAACCCAAATAGGGTCATGGGCGGTAGCCTACCTTTTATTAATTTTGAATTATGAGTTATGAATTATGAGTTTTAAATATAGGGAAATTTTAAAGGCTTTATTGAAATCTATTAATGATAGTGGTTTTACGGCTCTATCAGGTAAAAGACGGTCAGGTAAGAGTAGTCTTTTAAAAGAAATACAAAATGAGCTTGAAAAACAAAAAATCCGTGTGTTTTATCTTGACCTTAAAAATCCTAAAAATTTAATGAAGCTTAATGAAAACCATGATTATATTTCAGAAATATTAGGAACATCATATAAAGACAAGGTATTAGTAATAATTGATGATATTGACCTTTTAATTAATCCTGAGACCTTAATTGAAAGTATAAAATCGAGGTATTTAGATTTTGTGAATGTTATTGTGTCCTATACAAATAAAGAAGAACTAAACAAATTATTTGATAAAAAAAATTATTTTAATCTAACATCGCTTAGTTTTAGTGAATTTTTAACATTTAAAGGGTTTGAAGGTTTAGTTGAGCCTAATGATGGCTTTTTTAAAAAAGAGGAAATTAAACCAAGGACAATGACGCAGTTAATGGTGCTTTTTAATGAATTTATTAAATATGGTGCTTATCCTGAAGTTGTGTTATCTGAAAATAGCTCTGACAAAAAAGATATGTTAAGTGATTTTATTAATACATTAATACAAAAAGATATTCAAAAGGAAGGTATAAAGGATATTTCCAAGGTATATCAATTATTAAAATTATTAGCTGAGAAATCTGGTGAATTGCTTAATAGTAATGAATGTGCAAAAAATCTTGATGTCTCAATAACAGCTGTTGAAAATTACCTCAAGGTATTGGAAAATTTGTCAATAATAACAAGAATCAAACCATTCTTTGCTAAATATGATAAAGAACTAAAAAAAATGCCAATAGTATATTTTAATGATCTGGGTGTCAGAAATTCTGTGCTAGGAATGTTTAATTCTATTGAAGATAGATTTGATAAAGAGAATTATTTTAATAATATACTCTTTAAACTTTTATCAGACAAACAAGACATAAATTCAATAAAATTCTGGAGAACACAATCAAGACATGAAGTCGATTTTATAATAGATGAAAAAATAGCAATTGGCTCAAAATTTAATCCAAGATTATTAAAAGAAAATAAATATAAAAAATTCAAAGAATTATATCCTGAAATAAAATTATATTTTGCAGGATATAAAGGGAATACAAATGAAACATTATCAGTGTTCGATTTTGTGTGAAGATGTAGGGGCGAACCTATGTGTTCGCCCATTTCTTATTAAAAAAAAAAATTAATTGTTTAATAAAAAAAAATTTAATCGTTTAATAAGAACAGGGCAGACAGATAGGTCTGCCCCTACAAAAACATTGAAAGGTTAATGGGTTTATGAACTTAAATAATAAAAAAATATTAGTTACTGGTGCTGATGGTTTTATTGGTAGTCATTTAGTAGAGCAACTTGTAAAAAATGGTTATTCTGTAAAGGCCTTTGTGATGTATAATTCATTTAATAGCTGGGGTTGGCTTGACTCTTTTGATAAGGATATACTTGATAAGGTCGAAGTTATTGCTGGAGATATAAGAGATAGTAATTTTGTAAATATTGCAATGAAAGATATTGATGTAGTTTTCCATCTTGCTGCTATGATAACAATTCCATTCTCGTATCAGGCTCCTGAAAATTATATTGATACAAATATCAAAGGGACATTAAATGTTCTACTTGCTGCTAAAAATAATAATGTCGAAAGGGTATTGACTACATCTACATCTGAGGTATATGGGACAGCAGAATATATACCAATTGATGAGAAACATCCTCTGAATGCACAATCTCCATATAGTGCAAGTAAGATAGGGGCAGATAAAATTGCAGAATCGTTTTATAAGTCTTTTGATACTCCTGTAACTATTGTCAGACCTTTTAATACTTATGGACCAAGGCAATCTGCAAGAGCTGTAATCCCAACTATTATAACTCAATTACTAAACGGAAATAAAGAAATTAAACTTGGAGATCTTAATCCTACGAGAGATTTAGTATTTGTTAAAGATACAGTAATGGGGTTTATTAAAATTGCAGAGTCCATCAGAACTATTGGAAAAGAAATTAATATTGCGACTGGAACGGACATTTCAATTGGAGATTTAGCAAAAAAAACAATATCTTTAATAAATCCTGATGCTCAGATTGTCACAGATAAACAGAGAATAAGACCAAAAAAAAGTGAAGTAATGAGACTATTAGGTTCAAATGATAGGTTAAGAGAAATCACAGGCTGGGTACCGGAGTATTCTCTAAAAAGAGGTCTAAAAGAGACTATTGAATGGTATAGAGACAAGAAAAATTTAAATATGTTTAAGTCACGGGCATATAATATATAGATAATGTTTAAATGTTGGGAGTTTAATGGTTTGAAAGAAGAATTCGATTCTAAACACCTAAACACCTAAACAGCTAAACTATAAACTATAAACTATAAACTATAAAAATAATGGGAAAATTTTCTGAATTTATTGTATATGAAAAAGAGTCAATAAGAAACTCTTTTCGTAAACAGACATCAACTGTAAAGAAATTTCTACTTGTAATCAATAGAAGAAAAAAGGTACTTGGAATTGTGACTGATGGAGATTTTAGAAGAGCAATCTTAGCATCAGTTTCATTGGAAGCTCAAATATCGTCTATTATGAATCAAAATTTTCGTTTCTTTGAAGAGGGTTATAAAATAAGTGATATCAAAAAAGCATTTTACAAAACAAAGATAATTCAAATACCAATTTTAAAGGACGGGATGTTATCTGATATAATCTTTCGAGATGATTTTAAGGAATCAAAATTAACATTAACTCCTGAAAAAATGAATCTGCCTGTTGTAATTATGGCTGGTGGTGTAGGAAAAAGACTTGATCCATTTACACGAATTTTACCGAAACCTCTTATTCCTATTGGAGATAAGGCAATCATTGAAATAATAATGGATTATTTTGCAGAATTTGGAATGAAGGATTTTATAGTTTCGGTAAATCATATGGCAAATATGATAAAAGCATATTTTGAGTATTCTGAAGATTATTATAAATTAACATATATAGAAGAAAATAAACCTTTAGGAACAATTGGTGCCTTACATCTCATTAGAGATAAAATTAATACTCCATTTTTTGTAACAAACTGTGATATTCTTGTTAATGAAGATTATGCTGACGTTTATGATTTTCATAAGGACGGTGATTATATACTTACAATTTTAGGTTCAATGCAGCACCATAGGGTGCCATATGGTGTAATGAGTATTAAAGATGGTGGTCAGTTAAATAAAATAACAGAAAAGCCTGAATATGATTTTCTTGTAAATACTGGAATGTATGTTTTTAGTCAGAAAATATTTAATTATATTCCTGAAAATAAAAAATTCGATATAACAGATCTAATTGAAGTTTTAAAGAAAAATAATGAAAAAATAGGTGTTTATCCAGTTGCAGAAAATTCATGGTTAGATGTAGGTCAATGGGATATGTATAGGGCAACAAAAAAAATTATGAATGT
>JAOZTV010000112.1 GCA_029939015.1 Candidatus Aminicenantota bacterium | reverse complement strand
GCCCAGAGTTTCATAAGATTGATTATTACCTCTGATGCCTTATACATATCTTCTAATACTATCCATTCATATTTTGAGTGAAAATTTATTCCACCTGTAAAAAGGTTAGGCGTTGGTAATTCCATAAAACTTAATCTTGCACCATCTGTCCCACCTCTGATAATACTTTTTATTGGTTTAATACCTGCTTTTTCAATTGCTTTAACTGCAATTTCTTTTACCTCTGGGTACTTATCAAGAATCACTTTCATATTCCTATATGATTCAGAGATTTTTAACCCAATAGATGCCTTTGGGTATTTTTTAGACATTGTATTAACAAGTTTTTGCAAATAGTCTTCTTTTGCCTTTAATCCATCTTCATCAAAATCTCTGACAAGCACTTTAATTGAACATTTTTCAGCAAAGCCTGAAATACTATATGGATGAATATAACCCTCTCTGTTTTCAGTTGTCTCCGGTGACATCACATCTTTAGGAAATTGTTCAACAATATCAGCTGCAATTTTAACGGCATTTAATAGTTTATCCTTTGCATAACCAGGATGAACATTTACTCCGGTAATTATAATATCAGCAGAGTCTGCACAAAAAGTTTCGTCCTCAATCTCACCAAGTTTACCACCATCAATGGTATATGCAAAATCAGCATCAATTTCCTCTTTAGTTATATTGTCAACTCCCTTTCCAATCTCTTCATCAGGCGTAAATAATACTCTGATCTTTGGATGTGGAATTTCTGGATTTGCTATCATATACTCCAAAGCTGCAAAAATTTCAACTATACCAGCTTTATTATCTGCACCAAGTAGGGTATTGCCACTTGTAGTAATTATAGTTTGACCTTTTTTTTCAAGTAAATATGGATTCTCTTTTACTGTCAGGATAATATTATCTTTTTTTGATAATACAATATCCTGTCCATTATAATCTTTTGTGATTATTGGAACTACTCCATTGCCTGACATATCAGGTGCTGTATCCATGTGTGCAATTAAAGCAATTGTTGGACGTTTTTCATTAACATTTGAATCAAGGGTTGCAAGCACATATCCCCATTTGTTTACAGATGCATCTTTCAAACCAATTTTTTTCAAATCTTTTACCAATCGTTTTGCCAAACCCAATTGTGTATCAGTTGATGGAAAACTTTCCGAACTCTCATCTGACTGAGTATCAATTTTTACATATTCTAAAAACCTATCTAACATTCCATTAAATTCCATATTTTCTTCCTCCTAATTTTTTAAAATGGTAATTTTCTCTGTACAGGAGCCTTCTCTTGTTCATTATTTTCTGTAGCTTCTGTTTCAATATCTATTCCATTATTTTCGTCATCAATCAATTTTTCATTATTACTTTCGTTTATTATTAATTCAAGTTTTTCGATTTCATAAATCGTAACCCTTTTCCCTCTTGCCTTTATTCCCTTAATTGAAATAAATTCATCAGTTTTAATTATTTCATTCTCTCTTTTTCTATGTTTACCACCAAAGAATAATTCTACCTCTGAGCCATTTGTATTAGTCAACAGGACTAATCTTGATTTTGGGTCATCTCCAATAATACTAAGTGACTTCTCCGTTTCTTCAACCTGAAACCTTTTCAGATAATGATATTTTTGCTCAGCATCAAAAGATACAGCCATATATTTTTTTTCTTTATCATATTTTTCAATTAAAATTATATTATCTTCGAAATGATGTGAGAGGTCATAAGTACATAATTCCATCTTTCCAGACTTTGAAAAAGCGATAATCATATCGTTACCTGAAAAACTTCCAAGATAAGCCCCACGGTTTTCAGAGTTTAACCTATTTACACTATTGTCAAACCAGATTTTTCTACCACCAAGGGTTGAAACACCTTTTTCCATTAGTCTTATCTTATCAATATCGTGCCTTGAGAGAATATTTCCAATAGAACTTCTACCCTTTATTGCAATTGATGAAAATTCAAATTCAAACTGGAGATTTCTTATCCTTGCCTTCTGTTTTAGATTAACCTTTATTACCTCAGCCTCGCCATTAGGATTATTGGTAAAATAGAGGATTTTTGAATCAGATGTCCCCTTAGTAAGGTCATATTCCTTATCTCGTGTTATACCGGTAACATTAAATCGTTTAATCATTATGTTTCCATCTTTTCCGTCTTTATATATAACATTATAAACGGTTCGTTTATCATTTCTTTTAAAGACAGCTATATGAATTATATCTTTTCCAACAAATGATTTACCATTTACCTTTGCAATATAATATTTTCCGGTTTTTAAGAAAACTATAATATCATCAATGTCTGAACAATCAGCGACAAACTCTTCTTTTTTCAAAGATGTACCAAAAAAACCTTCTTTTCGATTTACAAATAATTTCTGATTAGCGGCAACAACCTTTGTAGCCTCAATAGTATCAAAAGATTTTATCTCTGTTTTTCTTTCTCTTCCCTTTCCATATTTTTCAATTAACTGTTTAAAATAATGAATTGAGTAATCTATAATATGTTTAAGATCATAAGCAACAAGCTTCATTTCCTCTTCAAGGGATTTAATAAACTCTTCAGCCTTAAAAGCATTATATTTTGAAATTCTTTTAATCTTTATTTCAGTTAGTCGTATAATGTCATCCCGTGTAACTTCTCTCAGTAATAATTTTTTAAATGGGTCAAGTCCCCTATCTATTGTTTCAATAATAGATTCCCAGGTCTCACAATCTTCAATAAGATTATATATTCTATTTTCAATAAATATTTTTTCAAGTGATGATAAATGCCATTGGTCTTTTAGTTCAGACATTCTGATTTCCAGCTCTAATTTTAATAAAGCAACTGTCTTGTCTGCAGACCTTTTTAATATTTCGTCAACTCCAATAAATTCAGGTTTATTATCATAAATTATACAGGCATTTGGAGAAATTGAAATCTCACAATCTGTAAAAGCATATAGAGCATCAATAGTCTGGTCAGGGGAAATATTTGTATGAAGATGTATTTGTATTTCAACATTTGCTGCCGTATTATCATCAATTTTTTTGATTTTTATTTTACCCTTATCGTTTGCATTCAAAATAGAATCAATTAAACTTCCCGTTGTTTTTCCAAAGGGTATTTCTGTAATTATCAGTGTTTTTTTATCAAGTTTACTAATCTTTGCTCTAACCCTTACCTTGCCACCCTGAAGTCCCTTATTATATCTTGAAAAATCAGCCATACCACCTGTTAGAAAATCAGGAAATATTTCAAACTCTTCATTTTGCAAATAAGCTATACTCGCTTCAATGAGTTCAATGAAATTATGAGGAAGAACTTTAGATGCTAAACCTACAGCAATACCCTCTACGCCAAGAGCAAGCATTAAGGGAAATTTCACAGGTAAATGTACAGGTTCCTTATTTCGTCCATCATAACTCATCTTCCATTCAGTAGTCTTAGCATTAAAAAGAATTTCAAGCCCAAGTTTAGATAACCTTGCTTCAATATATCTTGGTGCGGCTGCATTATCACCTGTTAAAATATTACCCCAATTCCCCTGTGTTTCTACTAGTAAATCTTTCTGTCCTAATGTTACAAGTGCATCACCAATTGACCTATCTCCATGAGGGTGATACTGCATTGTAAAACCAATAATATTTGCAACCTTATTAAATCTGCCATCATCAAGTCTTTTCATTGCATGAAGAATTCTACGCTGAACAGGTTTTAAACCATCATTCAAATATGGTACTGCTCTTTCAAGTATTACATAAGATGCATATTCCAAAAACCAGCTCTGATACATATCTGACAGAAATTCAACCTGTGATAATTTATAATCTTCAATTCCAAAGTTTTCTGCTACTTCGTTTTTTAATTCATCATTTTCATTTTTTTGTACATTATCATTCATATTTAGTTCCAATTTTTAATTTTCCTACTAGAGGGCAGACACATAGGTACTGCCCCTACGAATTATTCTATTTTTTTTATCATTTTCCTTATCTGGAGTTTAGTATTACCCGAGACAGTATATGAAAGAGCTTTTTCAAGAATATCAAGGGCTTTATTGCGTTGTCCCAATTTTATATATACCCTTCCAATATTTATAAGATAATTAACATCATCTCTTGTAAGAACAGAGCGAGCCTTTCTAAAGTATTTCAGGGCTTCTTCATTTGCATTCTGTGATTCATATATTAATCCTTTCATATTTAAAAGTGGTGCAAAATGCCTGTCAACGTCCAATCCTTTATCAACATATCTCATTGCATTTCTGTACTTTTTTTTACTTAATTCCAGTTTAGCTAAATTCTGATATGCATTCTCAGGATTTGCATATTTATCCGAATTTGCAGCTATTAAAAGGTTTTCCTTTGCAAGATCATAATTCCCGA
Source organism: Candidatus Aminicenantota bacterium (assembly GCA_029939015.1). Taxonomy (GTDB): domain Bacteria; phylum Acidobacteriota; class Aminicenantia; order UBA2199; family UBA2199; genus JAOZTV01. Next base: position 4,632 of record JAOZTV010000112.1, on the reverse strand, counting down.
GTTCAGTATAAGCCAGACCTAAGAAATTATAAGCATCGTGAAAACCAGGGCTTATCCGTAAAACTTTATTAAAATATTTAATAGCAGTTTTAAAATCTTTCTTATAAATATTAACAATTCCCATTCCATTTAACCCTCTAACCATATTAGGTCTTTTCTTTAATGCTTTTTTTAATTCTATTTCAGCAAGATTAACCTTCCCTTCATTTAAATAAAACAAACCCATATTCATTGTATATTCAGGGCTTCCTTTTTTAATACTTCCAGGTGCTGTATTTACTTTTTTTTTACATCCTGAAAAAACCAATAAAATTATAAAAACCAATATAATTATTTTTTTCATTATTCCTCCATTTTCCCTAAAACTTTATAACTTATAATCATCTTTGAAATTCCATTCAATTTTTTTTTGCCCAGATTTTCTAAATCAAACATATCTTTAGTAAGCTTTTTTGTTGAATTTGATATTATTATTTCATTTTTGCCTGCTATAGAAGACTCTAACCTTGAAGCTATATTGACATTATTACCAAGAACCGTGTAGTCAAGACGTTTGGGAGAACCAAAATCACCTGAGATCAATTTCCCTGAATTTATTCCAATACGGATTTTAATCTTGTCTTTTTTATCAATATTTTCATTTATTACGCTTAATTGGTCTTTCATTTCAAGTGCTGCAAGTACAGCAGATTCTGCATGATTTTCATCTTCAAAAGGAACACCAAATACTGCCATTAAAGCATCACCAATATATTTATCAAGAGTACCATTATATTTAAAAACAATATCTGTCATTTCTGTAAAAAAATTATTTAAGAGCATACCAACTTCAACCGGATTCATATGCTCAACTTTAGTAGTAAATCCAACAATATCCATAAATAAGACCGTAGCCTCAGACTCTTTATAATCTACCAATTCCTGTGTACTGCCGTCTCCTACTTCAAGGATTTTTGATACTACGTTTGGAGAGTGATATCTCTCAAGCCTTGACCTTACTTTTTTTTCTTTATTAAGGTCATTAAATCTATTAATACTTTCAATTGATAGACCTGAAAAATTTGCAATTAGTGACAATATTTCAAGATCTTTTATTTTAAATTGCTGATCAAACTGAGTCGTATCAGCATATATTAATCCATATATTGAATCTTTGGTCCAAATAGGTACAGAAAAAGCAGATGTAATACCATATAAAATTATACTTTCCGCCCCATTAAATCGTTTGTCATCCATTGTATTAGAAGACAATATCGCTATTTTTTGTTTAATTGCCTTCATTGCTATAGTTTTAGATATATTTATTTTTTCAACTATCCGGTTCTTCTTATTTCTTGAATATTTTAAATGAAGGTCATCCTCTTCCTCATTATAAAAAAAAATATATAAATTTTTCGGGTTAATAAAATCAAAGATTAAATTACCAACTTTTTCAAATGTAGTATCAATACTTGAAGACGATATAAGTTCTTTACCAAGTTCTGTTAAAGAAGTAAAAACATCTATATCCTGTTTATCAATTTCCTTATGATTTAATTCATCACCTAAGGGGATTACCATTGATATTTTTTGATCATCAGTCTCATTATAATTAATGTCTTCTTCAGCAAGAGTAAACTTCAAATGTATTCTTCCAATAGAAATTTCATCGTTTAACTTCAATTTATATTCTTTAATTCTATTTCCGTTTACAAAAGTACCATTCGTGCTATTAAGATCGATTATTCTAAAACCATCAAAAACTTTTTCAAGACTAAAATGCCTTCTTGAAATTGCGGTATCTCTTAAAACAAGATCATTATCGTCAAGTTTGCCTACAGACATGAGATCTTTTTGAAGAACAAAGGTTTTAAGTTCTTCTTCAATAATATATTCTAATTTATATCCCACTCAGATTTTAAACTCCTTCTCATTAACTCTTTAATTGCAATAAGTGGTTCTTTACCCTCAAACAGGATTTCATATACTTTCTCTGAAATAGGCATTTCGATTCCTATTTTTTTTGAAAGTTTTTTTATAGCCTTAGTTGTCTCAACGCCTTCAACTACCATTTTCGAAGAATTTTCAATTTCTTCTAAACTTTGTCCCTCAGCTATTTTTACACCGAGTTGAAAATTTCTTGACAGAGGACCAAAACTTGTCAACATTAAATCTCCAATCCCCGCAAGTCCCCAGAAAGTTGTCTGCTCTGCTCCCATTTTTAAGCCAAAACGAGTAATTTCCATTATTGCCCTTGTAATCATTGAGGCAACTGAATTATAACCAAAACCTAATCCTGATATAATGCCTGAAGCTATTGCCATGACATTCTTCATTGAACCTGCAACTTCTACACCTCTTAGATCATCACTCCTATAAATTCGTAAAATATCCGATGAAAACATTTCCTGAATAATTTTTGAAACTTCTCCATTTTTAGATACAGCAGATACTGCTGTTGGATGATTTAAGGCTAATTCCTTAGCAAAAGAAGGTCCGGAAATTGTTACCCATTTTTCTAAAATGCTCTCTCCAAGAACATCTGAAGCAACCTGTGAAATTGTTTTTAATGAATTTGATTCAAAGCCTTTAGAAAGATTTACAATTGTCTTGCCTTCAATTTCATTTTTTATTTCGCCTAAGACTACCCTCATAAATTTTGAAGGTACTGCCAATATTATAATATCCGAATCTAATACATTTTTTTTCAAATCTGATACTGGAATTAATCCCTTTGCAAGCTTTATACCAGGGAGAAATAATTCATTTTCACCTTTTTCAATAATAGTTTTGATAACATCTTCTTCCCTAATCCATATTTTTACTTCAGGTACATTCCTTGTTAAGTAATTTGAAAATGCAGTGCCCCACGAGCCACCACCAATTGTAAGAATTTTAGACATTTTTTTCCCTCAATGAACCTATTTCCGGTTCATTTCCTTTTATAATTCTAATAAAATTAAGTCTATGTTTTATAATTATCATAAGGCAAATAATAAAAGTAATTATTGAAATTTCTACCATTTCAGTAAACATTATATAGAAAAACACAGTTGTAACCCCTGCAATTGATGCAAGAGAAACATATTTTGTAAAAAAGATAGTAACTAAGAATGCAATTATAAAAAAAGGCGCAGTTTTTAAAGAAAATAAAAGAAAAACTCCTGCAAATGTTGCAACACCTTTACCACCTTTGAATTTTAAGAAAACAGGGAAAATATGTCCAAAAATAGCCAGCCCCCCTGCAATAATTATTATCTCTGGAAAATCTTTATAATTTATAATACCATATATTACAGGTACAGCCCCTTTTATAAGGTCAATTAGAAGAGTAAATATCCCAGTCAATTTTCCCTGATTTCTTATAACATTGGTCGCACCTGTATTTCCACTGCCAACCTTCCTTATATCTTCCCTTTTAACAATATAAAAAAGAATAAATCCAGTTGGAATAGAACCAATTATATACGAAAACAAATAATACAAAAAAACTTCTAAATCCAATATATTTCTCCTACGATATTATTATAAATTATATATATATTTAAGTAAAGAGCATATAAGAAGTTTTCAACTTGTTTAAATATATTTATTGTCTTATAATATTATTTAATAAATATTATGGAAAAACAAAAATGAAAAATAATCCAATTAAAAAACAGAATTCCACTTTAACACAAAACATAAAAGAAGATCAAAACAATGAGTTTAAACAATCATGGAAAGATGAATATTTAAGTATTCAGATTGAGCCTTACCCTTACCCTGTAAGTTATAAGGGACAATATTTTTATCGAAGTGGAAGTAGTAAATTAGAATTAAAAGGTTCATCACTTGATAAATTTTTATTATCAAAACAAGGCAAAAAATGGGATGGAGTACCAGTACCTTTTATTAAAAATAGCGATTTGGACAAAAGAGCGTTTGATGTTTTTAGACAAAAAGCTATGAAAAAAAAACGTGTTGAAGCTGATTTCTTAGACGATAACAATCAAATTCTAACTGAAAGATTACATTTGATAGAGGGTAATTATCCCAAAAGGGCTTCAATTTTATTATTTCATTCTAATCCTGAAAAATATATTACAGGTTCATATATTAAGATTGGTTATTTTAAATCTGATAGTGAATTGATTTACCAAGATAAAATTAGTGGTAATATCATTGAACAAGTTGACAAAACTATTGATTTAATTTTTACCAAATATTTCAAAGCATATATTTCCTACGAAGGCATACAGAGAATTGAAAGCTTTCCTATTTCTCAGTTAGCTTTTAGAGAAGCACTTATAAATGCAATAGTTCATAAGGATTACGGAGAACTTACACCTATACAAATTAGTGTTTATGACAATAAATTGCTTATTTGGAACGCAGGCGAGCTTCCACCAAATTGGACAATAGAAACCCTAAAACAAAAGCATGCATCAATACCTTTTAACCCTGTTATTGCCAATGTTTTCTTTATTGCAGGTCTTATTGAATCATGGGGAAGAGGTATAGATAAAATCACAAAAGAATCAGAAGCATTCAATAACATAACACCTAATTTCAGTGTTGACAATGGAATTTGGGTAGAATTTAAGTTTAAAATAAACAAAAAAACGTCGGGGAAAACGTCGGGGAAAACGTCGGGGAAAACGTCGGGGAAAA
>JAOZTV010000111.1 GCA_029939015.1 Candidatus Aminicenantota bacterium | reverse complement strand
GGAATATTTTGGAGACTAAAAGATGAATCGTTTAATTAAAAAAATTGTTGAAAAAATTCCCAGAGATTATTTTTCAAGCCAGGAGTTAATAAATCTTTTTCCTGATAATAGTAATTTGAGACATAGTTTAATAAAAAGAGCATTAGCAGATGGAGATATGATCAGAATTAAGAGAGGACTATATTATCTACCTGAAAGATTTCAAAAAAATGGAATTGACCCTTATTTTTTTTGTCAAAAAATTTATGGACCGTCTTATATAAGTCTTGAAACTGCTTTAAGCTGGCATAGTTGGATACCTGAAGCTGTTTTTACAATTACTTCTGTGTCGTTGAAAAAGTCCAAAACACTTAATACGCCTATTGGAGTTTATAGCTATAGCAGAGTACCACAAAATACTTTCTTTAGCCTTATAGAAAAAGTAACAGATAAAAATGGCAATTCTTTTTTTATGGCTCATCCGCTAAAAGCATTAATTGATTATTTATATATTAATAAGAAAAAATGGTGTGGGGTAATGGATTTAACAAACGATCTCCGTATTGATCGTCAGGAATTAGAAAAAGTTCCTCTTAAAATTTATAAAGAACTGGAAAAGAATTATTCAAATTCAAAAGTTAAAAATTTTATTTATACTTTGAAAAAGGAGTTATTTAAATGAGTGTCAAACTTATTCAGGAAAAACTTATAGCATATAAATGCAAGTCTGAACTAGAGGAAAATCATGCATTGAGAGAGATAAGCCAGGAAGTCATATTAGCTGCATTGGGAAGAGGAGATTTTTTTAATTTTGCCAGCTTTCATGGAGGAACTTGCTTAAGGATATTTTATGGATTAAATCGCTTTTCTGAGGATCTTGATTTTGTTCTTACAAAACCGAATACTGAATTTAATATCAATCATTATTTACAAAAAGTTGTTGATGAATGTAATGCATTTGGTTATAAGATTGAGATACAGGATAGAAGTAAAAAAGCCAATAATATCAAACAAGCATTTTCAAAAGACAAATCTCTGGGAAAAATATTACAGCTAAACTATAGTGGTAAGACTGGTAGAATGAGTAATATACGTATTAAATTTGAGATAGATACCAATCCACCTCAGAAAGCCAATAGTGAAATGAAATATCTTGATTTCCCTTTTGTTTCAATGGTTAATATACATGATAAGCCTAGTCTTTTTGCAGGTAAAATTCATGCCCTATTATGTCGTTCCTATACAAAAGGTAGAGACTGGTATGATTTTATCTGGTACACAAGTCAGAATATTAAAATCAATTATGATTTTTTATCAACTTCTATCAATCAGCAGGGTCCATGGCAGGGTAAAGTAATTATTGTTGATAAAAAATGGTGCAAGAATGAATTATCAAAAAAAATAGAATCTTTAGACTGGGAAATTGTCACCAATGATGTCAGGAGATTTATCAGAGATTTTGAATTACCATCCCTAAAATTATGGAGCAAGGAATTGTTTTTACATCAATTAAGCAAAATTATATAAAATCATTGCAAAATATTTGAAATCAAAAGACGTATTCCACGATAAATAGAATTTTTTGTTTATTAATCTTTTCACCAAATTCTGTATTGCCTCCACCTGTCAGAAAATTATATCTTAGTTTTAAATCAAGATTTTCAAATCTTTTATAGGTAAATTCACCACCTATCATCAAACTTTGGTCAGCTATATTATATAGACTGAAGATTGATGGAGTTAAATATAATATATTAAAAGGTTCAGGTTGGGAAATTTTCAAATACATATAGTTTTTCAAAGAGAATTGAGAACTTAAATAATCCAATTGAAATTTTTGAACTTCGGGAAGGTATGATCTGTCTCCTGAAATAACAAAATCAATTTTATTATAAAAGTCAATCATTTGATTTTCTATAAGACCGCTCCCATTATGCAAATACTCAAGTATTATTGTAGTATCAGTTGATAAAAGTAATCTTGTACCAAGAAGAAATTTATGAACTGGACTTATTGTTTTTTCATAAACATATTCTCCATGAATTTCCCAGTTTTCAAGTATATTTCTAGCAAAATCAATTCCAAATTTATAAGATTTATCATTATTTAAAAACATATAGAAACCTAAGTCGTAATTACCTATAAGAAAATAGGTGTTAAGAATAAAGTTTATACCCTCTTCTTTCTGAAAATCATTATTAATATTTGAAGATACAGGAATTATGACAGATGAAATTGAGAAGTTTTTTATCAAACCTGAGAGTGTTTTAACATAGTCAAATTTTAACATCCAAAAACCTTCAAGCCCCTCTTCTACATTGGTTATATCCTTTGGCCTTGAGGCAAAAGAAACCGGATTCCAGACATAGCCTTTACCCCATTTTGTGCTGCTCTTTCCGGCTTTTATGGAAAACGATTTAGAAATATCAAAATTAATATAAGACTCATAAATATAAAATGTATTTTTCACTTCATTATCTTTTGTATATTGAAGCAAATTTTTTATATCCGCATAGAGTTTAAACTTGGATATCTCATAACTACCTTTTAGCTGAATAAATCCACCATGACTATCCATGAAATTTTCAGATTCTTTATCTAAAAATAACAGTGAGTATAATCTTGATGATGTATTTAAAAACATCAGTTCAGGCTGCAGCCTCAGTTTGCCTACAAATTCATAAGGCTTTTTTTTAAATTCATCTCCATCAAATGAATATTCTTCCTGTTCTGCAAAGATAGAGAGCGATATTAAGAATAGTAGGCAGACTAAAAGTTTCTTCACTATTTTCTCAAATCTTTTATCTTTGACATATAATTTAGAGTAAAAACCTCATCATCTATCTTGCGTGATGCGATATTTGCATAGATCATTACAGCTTTATACCCTTTATGAAGCGGGCTATCTGTTTCCAAAAGAGTTGGTCTTATAATACCATTTCCGAAATCTTTTACTTTTGAAAATCTAAGAGTTTTAATAAGCATTCCACTTGCAGTATAACACTCTATTTTTGCTGGTGTTTTATCTTTCATTTCAACCCACATTGTCAACTTATCATAGGCAACACTCCTGGTTTTAGCCTTTAATATAAGCTTTTTACCTACAGGGTCTTTTACCATCTCTATAACATCATACTCTGCACTATAATCAAGTTGCATAATATCTGAATTATTAAAAATACCTCCAATTACTGATTGAAGACTTGTTATCCTCATCGGTTTACCAATATTAGGGATAAATAACCACATATTATCTCCAAGCCTGAGTGTGGATCTGCCAATCTCAGATTTAGGAGCAAGAAAGGTTGTAACCATTTTTTCATTACCTTTTTTGAGTGCAAAAAGTACAAATTCTTTTTTCCTGCCGTTTGGTTCAATGTTTATAATTTTACGGAGTGATTCAAAAGATTCCGGTGAAAGATTTCTATCTATTTCTTTAAGTAAAGTATTCCCATCTTTATTCACATTAATTTCCTGTGAAAAAAGCAGACTGAAATTTAGAAACATAACTAATAATAAAATAATAAATTTATACATCATTCTCTCCTGTTTTACCTTAATGCCTCAATCGGCTCCATCTTTGATGCTCTTATTGCAGGTTCTAAAACTGCAAGCATTGACACTATTACAACAATTAATACTGTAGTCCCTATTTGTGAAAGTGAAACACTTGGTTTTAAAAGTATATCACTACCCCTTCCAAAGGCAATTGACACATTTGAAATATTTACAATATAAACTGTAATAAGGCTTATGATAGTTCCAATAATTGAGCCATATATTCCAAGGAAAAAGCCTTCAAATAGAAAGATTAATCTAATCTTTGATGGCAAAGTTCCCATTGCAGACAGAGAACCAATTTCTTTTGTCCTCTCATATACAGCCATTATCATCACATTCATAACCGAAACAAGTACTATTCCAATTAAAATTATCTTAATAAACAAAGACATCATATCAATCATTCTTGCAATACTGTAAAAAGGAGATAACTTTTCCCAGGTATGAATTTCAAAGACAGGCTTTCCCTTTTTATTTTTAATCTTATTAAGTTTCTTCTTTAGACTTGTAAAGACTGATTTCATATCATCAAAGTTATTTAGCCTGATTGCTACCTCTGAGATCTCAGCACTATCCATACGAAGCATAGCAATGGCATCATCAAAATGAATATAACCATATTTTCCTGTAGGACCAACAATACTTTCCATTATTCCCGATATTTTAAATGATTGACCATTTACAGAGCCGTCTGCATTAGTTACGACAAGGGCAATATCATCTCCAATTTTTGATTTAAACCCCTTGGTAATAAGATCAGGCAATAGGATCTCGCCTTCCTTTAGAAAAGTCCCTTTTACAAGTCTATCCTCAAGAAGAGGCACAACCTTTCTCTCGTTTTCAGGAATAATTGCTGCTAATTTTATACTAGTCGAATCCTTATAATTACTAAGCATACCGCCAAGAAGAATTCTAAATGAATAAGATTCAATTTCAGGAATTGAACTTAATATTTCCTTTAATTTTTTTATCTGTTTAGTTTTAATAGTTTTATCAAGTGGTAGATTATCAAGAGAGGCAACATATCCTTTTGAATGTATCTGAATATGTCCAAGCATTGAATCTGTAATTTGACCAACCATAATATTTTTAAATGATCCTGCTGTTGCAGTAAATAACATAACGGCAAGTACTCCAAAGGCAACGATTCCAATTGTAAGCATACTTCTTCGTTTTTGACGGAACAGGTTTCTCACTGCAATTTTTATCATATTATACATTAGACTGTCTCCCATTTTCACTTTTATCTTCTCTTTTAGTTAAAAAACCATCCTCAATTGTATATACAATATCAACCTCTTTAACAATTTTTGGATCATGGGTTGCAAAAATAAAAGTTGTACCTACCTCTTTGCTTAACTTTTTCATAAGACTCATTACCTTATATGCAGATTCATGGTCAAGATTCGCTGTTGGCTCATCAGCCAGAACAATTTTTGGATCAGTTGTAAGCGCTCTGGCTATAGCAGCTCTCTGCTTCTGTCCACCAGAAATCTGAGAGATCATCTTATCTTTCTGATCAAGCATTCCAACTGCATCAAGAAGACCCAATACCTTTTCCTCTCTCTCTTTTTTAGGCAATGATTTAACCATAACCAAGGGATACTCAATGTTTTCATAGACAGTCAGAACAGGGATAAGATTAAAATTTTGAAAGATAAATCCCAGATGTTTTCCACGGAATTTAGCTCTCTCAATATAATTAAGTTTTGAAATATCTGTGTCAATTACCTTAAGCAATCCCTCTGTTGGTTTATCAAGGCAACCAAAGAGATTTAAGAGAGTAGTTTTTCCACTTCCTGACGGTCCTATAAAGGATATGAATTGAGATTCTGAAATTTCCAGACTTATATTTTTTAAAGCCTTAACCTTCATTTCACCAGTTTGATATATTTTTGTGATATTATCACAAGAAATTAACGACATGAGCACCTCCTGTTATTTATTAATTCCAACTATACTCTATTAAAAAAACATTGTCAATTTAATATAAAAAAAGGAAGTGAATGACCACTTCCTTTTTATATTTATAAAAAAATATTATAATTATTTTTTATTTAAGACTTATTTTATCTACCGCCTCTTCTACCTCTACCTGTACCAGTTCCGGTTCCACTATCATCACATACTCCAGTTCCAAAATTGCCACCAAAATTATTGAATGATTGAAAAGATGAGTTAAATCCACTCTGTGTACCTTTCATACTTGAGCTACCTTTATTACCTGTACCATCTCTTTTCCCATTCATTTTACCCTGACCAGTTCCATTACCTGTACCATCCTGTGGCTTTACCCAATCTGAATCTTCATAATTTGGAATTCCATCTCCATCGTGATCCCTGAAATTATCGTTAATACCGTCCCCATTCTCATCAATAAAGATACATTCTCCAGTGCCTGTTCCATTTCTTAAACCATTTCCTGCAGTTAATACAAGAGCACTCAATACTACCATTGCAAACATTAAAACCATTACTTTCTTTGTCATTTTATGACCTCCTTTTTTCTAACACTATTCAGTAGCAATTATGATGCCAAGTTTTATATAAACAGACAAAACTCTTTTATATAGGACGTTTTAAAGTTTTCATAAAAAGAAATTAAAAGATAAAACAACTATCTTCCGCAGGAGTTTACTAAATTCACGCAAAAGCTGACGATATTTTTTATTTGACTTAAAAATTTTTATTAGATATACTCAAGTCTGAGCGAAATCTAAACAATCGCTCAATTTGCATTTAATAAGGGGTAGAAATGCGGAAAAGGTTTAGTATATTAGTCATTTTAACTTTATTTATAACTCTTTATATATCAAATACTCTTTATAGCAAAAAACAACAAACTATTAACAAAAATATTTACTCCTATGAATCAATTGGTAAAAAAAAATATAAAGGATTAATACTAAATATTTTAACTCATGAAAAACCAGTAATGGGAGAACCAACTGTGCTTCATGCAAGGCAATTTGAGAAACTGACAGGCATTAAAATTAATGTATTTCATGTCCCATTCCATAAACTATACCAGGAAACCTTATCTGGATTAAAAAATAATAAATATGATATAGTTTTTTATGGTTCTCTATGGATAGCTGATATCTACCAATACCTGGAACCCGTACCCGATAAAATGCTTAAATCCTCTCAATTTAAAGATATTCTTCCACATTATAAAGATATTGCAAAATGGGGAAATATTAGTTATCAAGTCAATATTGATGGCGACAGACATTATCTTCAATACAGAAAAGACCTTTTTGAAGATATTAAGAATCAAAACATTTTCAAGAATAAATATGGCAAAAAACTTAGCCCTCCAAAAACCTGGAAAGACTTGAACTTAATTGCCGGTTTTTTTAATAAAAGAATAATTAAAAAAAATAAAAAAATTTTTGGAATTGCTGAAATTACAAATAAAAACGATCTGCTTTTTTCACAATTTATTAAAAGAGCTGCCCCATATGCAAAACATCCTAAAATTAAAGGTGGTTTCTATTTTGACATTAAAACAATGAAACCTCTTATAAATACTCCGGGGTTTGTAGAAGCTTTAAAAGATTTTATAAAATCTCAAAATTTTTATCCACCTGGTGGTAATAAATTCACATTAGCCAATGTTATAATGTCATTTGGAACAGGAAATACAGTGTTCTCAGATTGCTGGGATGATTCATTTGTTAAGGCAATGGAAAAAAACTCCAAGATTTCGGATAAAATTGCATCATCACTTTCGCCTGGCTCACATAAAGTATGGAATAGAAAAACTGTAAAATGGGATAGCTTTCCTGCAGTAAATTATGTTCCTTATCTCGCATGGGGTTGGACAAGTGGTGTAAACAAAAAAAGCAAAAACATTGAAGCAGCCTTTGATTATCTTGGCTTTTTTTCAAATAATAAAAATCATTTATCTGACATGAAAATAGGACGTTTTGGAGTTAACCCGTTCAGACAATCTGATCTTAAAGTAAATTTTTGGATAAAAGAAGCCGGATGGAATAGAAATGCTGCCAAATCTTATATAAAGACGCTTAAAAAGCTTTCCATATTAAAAAACCATGTTTTAGACCTCAGAATTCATCAAGGAAGACAATATATGCAAGTCCTTTCAATTGGAGTATTTAGAGCCTTGTCAAAAAGAGAGCCTCCTCAAGAAGCCTTAGACGAGGTTGCAAGAAGATGGGAAATAATTACAGAGAGAGTAGGACGAGATAAACAGCGAAAAGCGTATGCACATATAGTGAAATTTGAGGATGGGGAATAAGATATCATGAAACTACAGACAAAAATCCTTTTAACTATAGTAGTAATTTCTGTTCTTGTAAATTCATTATTTATATATTATTTTATATCCAATGAAAGTAAAAATGCACATTTAAGATTAAAAAAAAAAACTGAAAATATAAGTGAATTATTAGATAAGGTTAATTCAGGGCCTCTTTACGATGCAGATATACAAAAACTGGAAACTAATTTAAAATCTTTTCTTAAAGATCCGGAAATATATTCTTTGTCTATTAAAGAAATTAATGGTGATATAGATATATTTTTTGATAAACCTGAATTAAAAAAAACTGAATTAATATATAAAAATTCCGGTATTTTCTATAATGGTAAAAAAATTGGAATAGCCAGTACCGCATACTCTAAAGCTATAATTAACAAAAAATTATCAGAGTCTAAAAAACATCTAATATTAGAATTTATTTTTATAACTTTAATTATTCTAATTTCAATTTCATTATTATTAAGAAAAATTATTAAGCCAATTTCAAAACTAACAGAATTATCATCAGAGATTGCTAATGGAAATCTTGATAAAGAAATAAAATTTAGTCGAAAAGATGAAATTGGTATTCTGTCTCAAAGTTTTTTTAAAATGCAAACATCTATTAAACAAAAAATTCAATCATTAAAAACAGAAATTGAAGTTCGCAAAGAAACTGAGACAGAGTTAAAAGAAAGTAAAGAACTTTATCAAAGTTATTTAAATAATGCACCTTATGGGATTTTTGTTGCAGATAAAAACGGAAAATATATTTCAGTTAATAAATCAGCCTGTCTGATAACCGGTTATCCTGAAGAAGAGTTATTAAATATGTCTGTACCTGACTTATTAGGCAAAGATGGTATAGAAGCAGGTATTAAACATTTTGAGAGAGTTATTAAAACTGGTAAATCCAGTGGCGAACTCCCACTCGTAAAAAAAGATGGCAGCAAAAACTACTGGTTTATTGATGCAATAAAATTATCAGACAATAGGTTTTTGGGATTTTGCAGTGATATAACTGAGAAAAAAAAACTTGAGGAACAATTAAATCATAGCCAGAGAATGGATGCCATAGGTCAGCTTGCTGGTGGAGTTGCACATGATTTTAATAATATGCTTGGCGGAATTATGGGTGCAGCTGAACTTCTCAAATCACAAAATAAAAATCTTGACAAAAAGGGATTAAAACTTGTTG
>JAOZTV010000425.1 GCA_029939015.1 Candidatus Aminicenantota bacterium | reverse complement strand
TAGTAGGTTTTGCAAGACTTGGTGGAAGAAATATTGGTATTATTGCAAATAATCCCGGTGTTTTTGCTGGAACCATTGATGTACACGCGTCATTAAAAGCTGCAAGATTTATTAGGTTTTGCGATGCATTTAATATACCTCTCGTTAGTTTTGTAGATGTTCCGGGTTTTCTGCCTGGAAGAGATCAGGAAGAAGCCGCAATTATCAAGCATGGGGCAAAACTAATTTATGCCTATGCAGAAGCCACAGTCCCAAAATTGACTGTGATTACAAGAAAATCTTATGGTGGTGCATATATTGTAATGAGTTCAAAACATCTGGGTGCCGATATTGTCTATGCATGGCCAACAGCTGAAATAGCAGTAATGGGGCCTCAGGGTGCAATAAATGTAATCTTTAAAAGGGATATATCTACTGCAGAACAACCCGAAACATTAAGAGAACGGTTGATTGCTGAATATAAAGAAAAATTTGCAAACCCGAAATTACCTGCATCATTTGGTTATATTGATGATATTATACTACCAACAGAAACTCGTATGAAATTAATTCAAGCACTTGATTCTCTTGCAAATAAAGTATTAAAGAACCCTCCCAAAAAACATGGGAATATTCCATTATAGGAGTAAAATATGAAAAAAAAAGTATTAATACCACATAGAGGGGTAATAGCCTTAGATATAATTAATTCGTTAAATAGTCTTGGTATGGAGACAATCTTATTACATTCTCCAGAAGACTCATTATCACTACCGGTTAAGCTTGCAGATAAAAGTTATAAATTCTTCTCATCAAAATTAGAGGATAGTTATCTGGATATGAATTCAATTGTTGAAAAAGCTGTTGAGCTTGACGTTGATTATATTCATCCCGGTTATGGTTTTTTATCTGAAAGTCCCGAGTTTGCTGAATTATGTATGAAAAATAATATTAATTTTATTGGGCCGGATCCAATATTATTAAGAACAGTTCAAAATAAGAGCAGATTATGTGATACAGCAAAATCATTAGGCTTAAAAACTGTAAAAAAATCAATTCCAATAAAAGAACTTTCAGATATAGACTCATCTGTTAAAGATTTAAAATTTCCGGTAATCTTAAAATCAAATTTTGGTTATGGCGGTTCAGGAATAAAAACTGCTGATTATGCCGGCGATGTTTCTATTAAAGTTGAAAATATGCTAAGGCATGAAGATAATAAAAAAGCAGGAATTATTATTGAGGAATATTTGCCATTTTCTCATGAGATTGAAGTTCCTTTTTTTCGTGACATAAAAGGAAATATTCTCTTTTTACCGGAAATTGAATCGTCAATACAGAGAAGGTTTCAAAAAATATTTCAGGAATCACCTTCTATTAATTTGATGCCTGAATTGAGGAAAAAATTATATAAAGATTCACAAAAAATCATTGAACATATCAATTATTCAGGTTTTGGATATGTTGAGTTTTTGTTAGATAAAACAAAGGGTGAACTTTATTTTTCAGAGATAAATCCTACCTTTCAAATAAATACACTAATATCAGAAGTGCATGAAATATCCAATTTTATCAAAAAACAATTTGCAATATCAAATGGTGAAACATTAAATGACGTAAAAGGTGTAATAATTGTTGAACCAAATTATCATGTTGTTCTTGCATCATTAATGGCAGAAAATCCCTTTGAAGGATTTGTACCTTCATCTGGTGTTATTACAGACTTTTTTCATTATTCAACAATAAGGAATATTTTCAAAACTAATTTATACCATGGTGCAAAGATTTCTCCTCTTTATGATCCTTATATAGGTAAGATACTTACTTTTTCAAAAAAGAGGGCTGTAGCTTTAAAAGATATGAATACCTTTCTTGACAATATTGTAATACGCGGTATTCAAACAAATCTTAATTTCCTTAAACATCTTTTAGAGAATAAATATTTGAAAATGGGAGATACTATAATTGATTTTATAAATTTAAAATGTGACTTTACGAAAGTTGAAAAAAGTGAAAATGAGCTCAATATTGCAGCAACCCTTCTTGCATCACTTTTTCATTTGGAAAATAGGAAAAAGAATTATAAGGCTAAACTTGAAAAAATGAAACAACCTGGTTTTTTTAAAAGGTTGATGGACAGGTTTTGAGGTGAATTATGAAATATAAATTTCAAATAAATAAAAAAAGTTTTGATGTAGAGATAGCTAATCATACAACATTTCATTCAGAGACAGATACTAAAGTAAATAAAAAACTTCAAAAAGTTTTAATTGGCAAGGTAGAAGAAGATGAAATTCACTCAATGTTTATTGACAATAAACTTTATCAAGTTGAAGTAACCAAGGACAAAGATGGTTATCCAACAGGAATTTTTGTAAATGGTGAATATTATCCATCTTCATTGCTGAAAATTGACAAACTATTTTATTATAAAGAAAAGGAAGTTAAAGCCAAAAGATCGGGGAATATTGCAAGCTTTATTCCAGGCAGTATAAAAAAAATATACTTCAATGTAAATGATTTTGTCAAAGAAGGGGATATT
>JAOZTV010000424.1 GCA_029939015.1 Candidatus Aminicenantota bacterium | reverse complement strand
ACTTTCGGGAAAGATTTTGTTCTTATTGCAGGTCCCTGTAGTGTTGAGAGTGAGAAACAGACAATAGAAATAGCAGAGGCAGTAAAGTCAGCAGGAGCAAATATTCTCAGAGGTGGAGCATTTAAACCGAGAACATCACCCTATGATTTTCAGGGTTTAGGAGAAGAAGGTCTTAAAATCCTAAAAAAAGCAAGAGAGATAACAGGACTTCCTATAATCACTGAAGTGATGGACACAAGAGACATTTTTTTAGTTAGTGAATATGCTGATATATTGCAAATTGGTTCAAGAAATATGCAGAATTATTCTCTTCTAAAGGAAATTGGCAAAATCAATAAACCAGTGTTACTTAAGCGTGGGATGAATAGTACCATATATGAGTGGCTCAATGCCGCTGAATATATACTTTCTGAGGGTAATAATAAAGTTATTCTTTGTGAAAGGGGTATCCGTACCTTTGATTCAGAATATCGAAGCACTCTTGATTTAAATGCAATTCCTGCAATAAAAGCTATTACAAATCTTCCAATAATAGTAGATCCGTCTCATGGAACAGGTGACCAAAGGCTTGTAGCTTCAATGAGTCTTGCAGCAATATCAGCAGGTACTAATGGGTTAATGATTGAGGTACATAATAATCCTGAACATGCCTTAAGTGATGATAAACAGCAATTAAATTTGGTAAAATTTAAGGAACTATCAAAAAAAATATTCAAATTATCTAAATTTATGATTTCTATAAATAATGAATAAATTATTTAATGAAAAAGTATATACTGATACTTAAATATATGTTATATTTTTGCTGTTATTAAGAAGATATAAATAATGTTTTTGACCGTTAGATTGTTAGATTTTAAGAGAATTATAAGTTTGTATGCAAAGTCAGCTTGGATGGTACCGGCGGTAGCCTATTTAATAATTAATTTTAATTTTTTTGCTGGGAAACAAAAATGAAAATATATAGCTTTGATTTGGAATCAGATGAAATTAAAACTTTAACACTCAATATCTTTACAAATGAATTTGTGTTTGAAGATAATGGAGCAAAATATAAATGAAAATACTAATAACAGGTACAGCTGGTTTTATTGGGTTCCATCTTGCTAAGAGATATATTAAGCGTGGTGATGAAGTTTTTGGTCTTGATAATATTAACGATTATTATGATGTGAATTTAAAGTATGGCAGATTAAAAGAGACTGGAATACAAAAGGAAGATATTGTATATAATAAATCAATTCAAAGTGATACCTTTTCTAATTATAAATTTATTAAACTTAATCTTGAAGATAGAGACAATATATTAAACCTTTTTAAAACTGAAAAATTTGACAAAGTTTGTAATCTTGCAGCACAGGCAGGAGTTGGATATTCACTTAAAAACCCTTATACATATATTGATAGTAATATAGTTGGCTTTCTTAATATTCTTGAAGGTTGCAGACAGAATGAAGTCAAACACCTGTCGTATGCTTCAAGTTCTTCTGTATATGGTTTAAATGAAACAATGCCTTTTTCAACACATGATGTAGTTGATCATCCTATAAGCCTATATGCAGCAACAAAAAAAAGTAATGAATTAATGGCTCATACCTATAGCAAACTTTATAATATTCCTACAACCGGATTAAGGTTTTTTACTGTTTATGGTCCCTGGGGAAGACCTGATATGGCATTATTTATTTTTGCAAAAAATATTATTGAGGGAAAACCAATTAATGTAAATAATTATGGGGATATGCAAAGAGATTTTACTTATATAGACGATATTGTAGAGGGAATAATACGGGTAACCGATTCTCCTGCTCAATCAAACAAAGAATGGAGTGGAAAAAAACCTGATACTTCATCAAGTATAGCACCATATAAGATATATAATATTGGCAATTCAAGTCCAGTTAAACTGATGAATTTTATTGAGGCAATTGAGGAAGCAATAGATAAAAAAGCAGAAAAGATCATGTTGCCAATGCAGATTGGAGATGTCCCTGCAACCTGGGCTGATACAAGTGACCTTGAAAATGATTTTAATTATAAACCGGATACTTCTGTTAAAGAAGGAATAAAGAAATTTATTGAATGGTATGTTAAATATTATAAAAACTGAAAATATGATACAACTTTGGCTTAACTAATTATGGATTATGAAGGAAATTGATGGAAGAATACCAAAACAATGAAGATAAAATTGATTTGATGAATTTGTTTAAAGTTTTCTTAAAAAGAAAATGGATGATATTAGGTTTGGTTTCTCTGTTGACCTCTGTGGCAATTATCATTGCACTATTAATTCCAAACACATATAGGAGTGATGGCTTTTTTGTAATTTCTGACGACAAAATAGATAGTACACTTGAACCTAAAACGAGCACATTTGAATCTAAAATAAGTATACCTGAATACAAGCGTTATTCGAGACTTTTTTTACAAAAATCGGTTTTCTTTTCGTTGTTTTTTGTACTGATTTTAGAATGGTGGGAAAATAATAAAGAAGAGATGTCGGGCAATTAATGTTAAT
>JAOZTV010000423.1 GCA_029939015.1 Candidatus Aminicenantota bacterium | reverse complement strand
TTGGGAATTTGGGAGTGACGAATGTTAATATTTCTATATTTTTGTACTGGCTTTGCAATCGCAACTGCTATAGTGAGCATGGCAAATGTTTGGGCGTTCGCCTGGCATGGAGTGAAAGAAAGGTTAAAGACTGGTGAGTCAGGTAATTTACGGGGTCGTTTACTGATAGAGATGATTATGGGATGGATAGTGTTGGGTTTTTCAATATCCGTTATCATACTATTGTCGAATTTGTACCCTTGATGAATATTGTGGTTTAGATAGAACCAGAAAAGAGGGTTGATAAATCAGTTAAAAAACTCTTGCTATTTAAAATGTTTTACCTACACTAAGTACAAACATTCTTCCATAATCAAGACTTCCTTTGCTAATCCATTTATTGCCACCTGTAGTAGGGAATCTTATTTCCTGATCAAAAATATTATAAATATGAAAGTTTATATACATTCCTTTTTTCAGGAAATTTTCTTTACGCATATTAAAATCAGACGTAAAATATGAGGGAACTGCATTCCCGATCCTTCCTTTTTCTACATATTGCCCATCAGAATCAAAAACTGGTGTATCATCCCATTGAGTTTCCATTTTATCCACATATCTGCTATTCAACGACAGTATTATATCATTATAATTATATCTTATTTGAAAATATCCCAGATATTCCGGAGCATATCCCGGCGTTATATCAACAAAATGTTCTTCAAGGTTCCTTGTCTTTTGATATGTTAAACTGCCATTAAACTGAAAATTATCAAAAGGTCTGTATTTAATGCTTATTTCTATACCTTTCGTTTCCATTTTCCCAAGGTTTGAAGAATTTATTATCCATGTATTTGAGTCAGAGTCAAAGATATTTCTCTTTACTATCAGATCCTCAAGATTGTTTTTATAGACACTGATATTTGTATAAAGAAATGGAGTAGGAGAAAACATATAATTCAACTCAAAAGTTTGAATAAATGCCGGTGAAAGCTGTGGTCCATTTGACATTTGTGCACTATTTGCCATAGGAGAAGGCTGTTTAATAGCTTTTCCATATAGGAATTTTATACTATGATTTCTCCAGGGTTTATAAATAAGTGCTAGCCTTGGAATTACCTTAATATCATCATTTATATACTGTTCCTTTAATATTTCTTCAAAAGGAGTTTCCATAGCCATATCTTTTTCCATATAATATTTATTCAGTTTTTCAAGTCTTATTCCAGCTGTCATTTTTAATTTTTTTGAAAAAAACCAGTTCAATTGAGAAAAGAGTGCATCAGATATAATATTATCAGGAAAAGAAATCCTTGTATTTGTATATATTTCTGGAAAAATCGGATAATCATAGGTTCTATACAAAGAACAAATGCTATGTCTTATAATACCAACAAGAAGGTTATTATTCCCCTTCAGATTATAAAGCACATTTAACTCTAATTCATTTGATGAACTACTATTATGATTTGTTGCATATGAATTTTCTTTTAGAATATTATATTCCCAATAAAATGATTCCGCTGAATAAGTTAATTTAGCAGTAAGTGTTAATTTGTTAAAATATTCTTTCTGATATTGAAAATTTATATTTGTTGACCGGATATTAAAAAATGTCCCGGGATTTAAAGATGGCATACCGTCAAAAACTCCCTTTTTTGTCTCATTAAAATTGATATTAAAACTTAAATTATCATATTGCAGAAAAATATCAAGATGCTTCCTTTCAAAACTCAATCTTCTTCCAGTCTCTGCATCTTCTTCCAAACCTGTGTTCTTTAAAAATGACAGATTATCTGTAAATTCACTGAATGGAACATTTATACCATTTCCACCATCTAAAGAGGCATTAATAGTTGTTCTATAATGATCCCCTTTATATACTTTTCTAAAAAACAATTTATGAGAATTGTTTGTTCCATAAGTTGCTGCAATAATATTTTTATCACTCTTATTTGTAATAATATTAATTGCTCCTAAAAATGCCCCACTTCCATATAGCACTGACACAGGCCCCCTGACTATTTCAATCCTGTCAATAGCTTCAACCGCTAAATTAATTTTAGCAAGGGAATAGTCTGAATAGGTATCTCCCAACTGTTTTACCCCATTAAGCAGTATAATAAAATCATTCATAACGCCCTGGGAGAAGAATCCCCTAACCCCAAAATTTTCTGAACCTAACCAGTAATAATCATTGATTTGATAAAAACCCGGAATATTTTGCAGTATATCGTTAATAGTAATATATCCCATCTCCTTTATATCTTCACGGGTAATTATTACAATCCCTGCAGGAGTATCCTCTATTCTCTCTTCTTTTTTGCTTGCTGTTGTAACTTTTATCTTCATCAGATCCTGTAAAGACATTTTAGAAATATCCAGTTTTTTTTTTACAGAAAATATATGACTATTGAATAAACATCCAATTATGAAAAAGATAGTAATCATAGAAACAAGTCTTCTCATTTTTTCCCCTTTCCTATTATAAATTTAACATAAAAAAAAAATTATAACAATATATTTAGGCTTTTTGAAAAATATTTT
>JAOZTV010000422.1 GCA_029939015.1 Candidatus Aminicenantota bacterium | reverse complement strand
AACCAGATACTTATGAATCTTAGCACGAATGCAGTACATGCAATGAAAGAGAATGGAGGAGTGCTGGAAATTGGATTGAAAGGTATTATTCTTGATAAAGACATGGCTAACCTGATAGATCTTGAACCCGGGAGATATCAACAACTTTATGTAAGTGATACCGGTACTGGCATAAATAAAGAGATAATAGGACGTATTTTTGAACCATATTTTACTACCAAAGAAGTTGGTGAAGGTACAGGGATGGGGCTTTCAGTTATTTATGGAATTATGAAGAATCACAAAGGGACGATTAAAGTAAATTCAGATTTAGGCAAAGGTACAACTTTTAATGTTTATTTTCCTGTCTTAGATTTTAATAAAACAGAAATACAGCAGAAAAATCAGGTAATTACATTTCAGGGAAATAATGAAATGATCTTATTTGTGGATGATGAAATATTCCTTACAGAACTTGGTTCAAAAATGTTAAAAAGTCTTGGATATAGAGTAGAGAGTAGAACAAGCAGTCTTGAAGCTTTGGAAGCATTTAAAGCTAAACCTGATAAGTTTGACTTGATAATTACAGATATGACCATGCCGGCTTTGACAGGAATTAACTTGGCAAGTGAAATTCATAAAATAAAACCAGATATTCCAATTATACTTTGTACTGGTTTTAGCAATCAAATAGATAGAGACAACTATAAAACTCAGGGAATTAATGCATTGATAATGAAACCAATTATAAAGAACCAACTGTCAAAAACAATCAGGGAAGTATTGGATGAAAAGGTGAAGAATTAAACTTTTAAAATATATAATTATTATATACTGAAATTATTGCAAAAAACATCTTATTTATGTAAGATTAATTAATTAAAGGAGTTGTATTATGAAAAAATATTTATTGTATTTTATTTTGGTTTTGTTTTTATTTACAAGTTTTGCAAGCAACCTTAATCTTACTGCCTGCACGATT
Source organism: Candidatus Aminicenantota bacterium (assembly GCA_029939015.1). Taxonomy (GTDB): domain Bacteria; phylum Acidobacteriota; class Aminicenantia; order UBA2199; family UBA2199; genus JAOZTV01. The sequence continues at coordinate 1,568 of JAOZTV010000422.1, read as the reverse complement.
ATTGCAGTTGGCAAAAAAGCTTCTGATGATGGATCTGTTATGGTTTCTCATACAGATTGCGGTCCTGACTCAAGAATATATGTTGTTAATGGGAAGAAATTTAGAAAAGGTTCCAAGGCACCAGTTTATTGGGGTATTCAGGATTTGAATGTTTCATTAAAAGATGATGGCGAAATTTTAGGATATATACCTCAGGTTGCAGAGACCTATACATATTTTCATTCTGCATATTCACATTGTAATGAACATCAACTGGCAATTGCAGAGAGCACGATAGGGCAGAAAGCTGAATTAGTTGCAATGATAACTAAAAAAAATAAGCCAAAACAGATAATGACTATAGAGCAGGCTCAAATATTTGCTCTTCAAAGATGTAAAAAAGCAGAAGATGCAGTCAAGCTCATTGGTAATTTAATGACTGAATATGGCTTCTTATCTTCATCAGGTGATGGTTCAGAAACTCTTGCTATTGCAGATACAGAAGAAATATGGATAATGGAAATATTTGGAGTTGGCAAAAATTGGACTAAAGAAAGTAAAAAGCCTGGTGCTATATGGGCAGCTCAAAGATTACCTCAGGATAGAGCCTCAATGGTTCCTAACTGGAGTACAATTAAAGAAATAGATATAAAAGATACAAAAAATTATTTGGCTTCAAAGAATTATAAGCAGGAAGCAATAGACAGAGGTTGGTATGACCCTTCAGGTAAGAAGCCTTTTATCTGGCAGGAAGCTTACTCACCAACACCTGTAGAATATGCCACAAGCCGTTTCTGGTTGTTTTATTCAACCTTTGCTCCAAATCTGAAACAATGGCCGGATAGGTCTATGAAACTTGGTTCTCATAAGGGCATAAATCAATATTTTCAATATGTTGAGCCTGTATCAATTTACCCTTTTTCAATTATTCCTGAAAAGAAAATATCTGTAAAAGATATTATTGCATTTCAAAGGTCAACATTTGAAGGAACCATATATGATTTGACTATGGGACCTCAATGGCTTGTTTCAGATGAAAAAGGAGGATTTAAAAAAAGTCCCCTTGCAACCCCTTTTCCAGGCCGAGATATGAAGAAACTTTTAAAATTGACAAATAGAAGACCGGTTGCTAGACATCGTGGTCATTATGGAATGGTTGCACAATTAAGAAGCTGGCTTCCAAATGAAATAGGTGGAAGATACTGGGTATATCTTGATAACCCTTATGTCAGTCCATACATTCCCATTTACTTTGGTAATCTTTCAATAGATAAAAGCTATAATCTTTATAATCCAAAAAAATATCAGAAAGAATCTGCAAGATGGGCAATAGATTTTGTTGAAAATCTTGCAAAACTCAAATTTCAGGAAGCAATCAAAGATATTTGGGCAGTCAGAAAACCCTTTGAAGATAAGATATTTAATGACCTGAAAGGTCTTGAAAAAGAGGCAATGAAACGATATAAAAAAAGTTCAAAGTCTGCAAGAAAATATCTTACAAAGTATTCAAATAACCTTATGAAAGATGTTGTTAAAATGTTTTATGATCTACGAAATGAAATAATTGTAAAATATACAAATAATAATGA
>JAOZTV010000421.1 GCA_029939015.1 Candidatus Aminicenantota bacterium | reverse complement strand
TTAAAAAGATTTATTCCAAATTTTGATTATATTTTATCAGACTTATCAACCTATACAGACGAAGATATCCAATCAAAAAATTTTAGCAGGGCAGAACTTGAAACAGCATTATTGTTAATGAAAAACATCTATGATGTAGAAAAGATAATGAAGAATTTTCAAAAGTATTTAAAAATAATAAAGCCATTATTGGATGCTGAGGATAAATATATAATTACAATATTTACTTATTTAATAAATACAATAAATGTTGACTATAAAGAAATTGCAAAAGAAATAAAAAAAGCATCAAAAAAAGGGGGTGATTTGGCTATGACAGCAGCACAAAGAATTTTAGGATTAATAGAAGAAGGAAGAGTAGAAGGGCGAACAGAAGGACGAACAGAGGGGCGAACAGAAGGGCGAACAGAAGAAAAGCAGGCATCTGTTGTTAGAATGTTTAATAAGGGTATTGACCTTGATGACATTTCTGATATTACCGGATTGTCAAAGAAAGAAGTTGAAAAAATATTGGAGAATTGATTAATTCATTTCTCCGCATTTTTTTCAAATAAATCCAACAACTGTTCTTTGACAATATCAATTTTAAAAATAGGAAGACCATTATAACCACGAGCCATAGCATTATGTATCGTACCTTCAGAAGTTATTCGTGCCTCTCATATCAAGACTATATCTCAAAAGGAAGAATTTATGTGCCAATCAGAAAATAGGAAATTTTGTTTTTTTTGTTGAAAAAAAAAGCGAATGTATTAAAGTATTTTAAGATAGGTTACGATTACCTCAGGGCAACTTACGATAAAAGCAATATTATTCATCTGGATATATATCAGGAAGTAATGGCGTTAAATGGTAAGTTAAAGATAGGTGATAAATTAAACATAGGTTTAGGAACTTATCAGAGGGTATAGCACCAAAATATTTAATTGCATGATGTATTGCACATCCATAAATTATTCTCCATTCTTATTTTATCAGTATTTAGTAAACATTTGTAAACGCATACTAAACACTTTAATCTTATATTACAATAATAAAATTATTTTTTCAACTCAATTTTACAATTTATTGAACTTGAACTTTCTAAAATTATTATCAATTTTAGAAGAATAAAATATCGGCCTGACCCCAAAGGAAATTTTCTTACAAGAAACATATTTAACAAAAACCTGCGTTTTTATAAAATATATTTGACAAAAACTGGCATTTTTGTTAAATTTTATTTATGAAAAGGGAAATTGAAAAAAAACTCAGAGAACTTATATTAGGAAATGACCAAAATAATGTTATTATTATTGAAGGTGCAAGACAGGTAGGGAAATCTTATCTTGTTAATAAGGTACTTAATTCACAAAGTATTCCATTTGTTTCCTATGACTTGGAAAAAGATGCAAAATTAAAATTAGCAATTGATAAAACAGAAGATTTTAATGATTTCAAAACTCTGATGATTGATCAATATAGTATAAAAAATAATTCAATTCTTTTTCTTGATGAAGCACAGGAGAGTAAAAAGTTAGCAAAATATGTAAAATCTTTTAAAGAAGATTGGCAGGAAGTGCAGGTAATTTTAACAGGTTCATCAATGAATAGTTTTTTTAATAAAGAGACAAGAATCCCTGTTGGTAGAACAAAAACAATTAGAGTATTTAGTTTTAATTTTTCAGAATTTATAGAATATAATAAAGGCGAAGAATTATCCGAATTTCTAAGAAATGCACCTGAAAATATACCAGAATCAAGGCATGAATTTTTGTTGAAACTATATGATGAATTTATCCTTGTTGGAGGATATCCTGAAGCTGTAATTGCATATAAAAATAAAGAATCATATTCTGAGGTTATTGATGAAATTATATTTGCTCTTGAAGAAGATTTTTCAAGAAAAGAGGAATATAAACCATTAATATTTAGAGATATTATTAATAATGTCGCAAACCATATTGGCAGTCCTTCAAAACTAACTCATTTTAATACAACAAAATATTATGCAAAAAAAGCTATTGAGGCAATGGCGGGCTGGCATATCATTCTGGAAGTTGAACAGCAATCCTCAGATACAAATAGAACAGGTTTTTTACCTAAGAGATATTTATTTGATATTGGTGTAGTAAATAGAAGAAGATCGTTATCAATGCCATCAATATCAATCTTGAAAACTGTTGATGCAATTTTAAGAACTCCGCTTGGGGGTCTTTTTGAAAATGCTCTATTATTAAATCTAATTAATGGAAAATCAACAGGTTATAAGGTAGCAACATGGAAAAAAGGTAAAGGTTCAGACATAGAAGTAGATTTCATTTTTGAGATTCCCGAACAAAAATTAAAAATTCCGATTGAATGTAAGGCATCATTACTTGTTAAAACTAAACATTATAAAAACATTCTCTATTATCTAAAACTAACAAAACAAAAATTTGGTATTTTAGTTTCAGCTGCTCCATTTAAAAAAATAATAATATCAGATGAGATTACAATATTAAATATTCCAATATATCTTGCAAATGCAGAAAATATAAAGGCATACTGT
>JAOZTV010000110.1 GCA_029939015.1 Candidatus Aminicenantota bacterium | reverse complement strand
TTATTTCTTTAGAAGAAAAATTCTTCATTTAACGCTTTTATATTTTTTTGTGAACCTGAATTGAACGATTCTTTCGGCGAATATGTCAACGTAGGTTGAAAAAAAAAAGCAAACTATATATAATAAAATATCGTATAAGTATAATTACGATAAAAAAGGAGGTACAATTGAGATATTTACTGATAATAATATGTACTCTAATGATATTTAATTCATGTTCATCAAAAACAGCACAATCTGAATTTAATTTTGCAAATATAATGGCAAAGAATGAACTTTGGAAAGAAGCCGTTTTGAGATGGGAAAGATTAACTCCAAATATGAACAATTCTGCAAAACTCCACAATAATCTTGCAATTGCTTATGAAAGATTGGGAGAAACAAAAAAAGCTGAGGAAGAATACATAACAGCACTCAAGTTATCACCAAAAAACTCATTTATAAAAAGTAATTATGACAGGTTTAAAAAAAAAATAAAACCCAAAGGAAATTTTGATAAGAAAAGGGGAGAAAAAGAATGAAAAAAAATAAAATAATTATATTATTTCTTGTCTTTTCTGTTTTTACTGTTTTTTTTATACAGGCAATACCTAAGAACGATAGAGTTCCAATTTTTATACCAAATAAAGACTTTATAGCCATAAGTAATTATAAGAGAGTAATTGTACAACAATATGATTTTACAATCCCAAAGGTTGAATTTGAATATAAAAAAGTTTTTGAAAATTTTTTCAAAATAGAATTAAAAAAAAACATCAACAAAGAGATTGAACTTATAAAAGAAAAATTAATCATTATAAAACAGGATAAATCAAATATTCCCAAGACAAAATCACCTAAAAAAAAGGTTCAAATCATAAAAACAAAATTAAACGAAAATATAAAAACAAATTATAAAGACTCGATTATTATAACTTTAAATATGACATTAACAATTGATAAAAGACATGTAATTGAAGAAGAAAAGGATAAATATGGAGATATAATAAAGAGTTTTGTAAAAAAAACAGTCTGGGAATTAAAAACAAATATACATTTAGTTGATGTCAATTCAGAGAAAATATTAAAACACTATAAGATTAAAAAAAAAATATCAGAAAAAAATAGAAGTTCAAAGCAGTTTAATTTCAAGTATTTATTCGATTCAACAATGAATGAATTTCTTAAAAAACTTACAAAAAAAGGCCATACCGAACACCGGTATCTTTTATCACACTTAAATCATACAAGTCAATCCAAGACGAGGAATAGTTAAATGAAAAAAAACATATTAATTATAATTATATTTTTGCTATCTAGTTCATTATTCTCTCAGTATAGTTATTTTTACGGCAAGAACAAGGTCTTAAAACATAAGTTTGACTGGAAAATAGCTAGGACAGAGCATTTCAACATACATTATTATACAAAAAACGAGAAACTTATTGAAAAAATTGCCGTTAAAGCAGAGGCTGCTTATAAGAAACTCTCTCTTTATTTAAGTGTCAGTTCTCATAAAATCATTCCAATAATTTATTATAATACACATATAGATTTTGAAATGACAAATCTATTTCCAGGATTCATGCCTTTGGGTATCCAAGCATTTGCTGAACCAATTGGGCATAGAGTTGTAATACATGGAGATCGTCCATTTGATGATTTTGCTCAAACATTGACCCATGAATTAGGACATATTTTTGAATATCTCATGCTCTATGGAAATACAGGAAAAAAAATGATAAGGTTTTCCAGACAACCTTTATGGGTAATGGAAGGATTCGCTGAATTTATTTCCAGCAAATTAGATAATTTTGACAAAGTCACAGTTATTGACAATATTGTAACAGACAAAATCCCTGAGTTATCTAAAAGTACAGAAATGACAAGATATACAAATAGAACACCTTATGATTTTGGACGGGTAATGTATGAATTCATCTATAAAAACTATGGTGTTGCAGGAGTAAAAAAAACGATAGAGTATTATAGAAAAAGTTCGCTTTTTAGAGCAATTTCCAAGAGAAAGGAAAGATTTTTTAAAATGTTTGGAGTATCAAGAAAAGAATTTAATTTTAATTTCAAAAAATACCTGCGCAAAAGATTTAAAAGATTTATGGATCGTGAAAGTCCAGATGAATATAGTTATAATATAGGACCTGAATTCCCTTATGCCTACACTTTTGGACATCAAATATCCCCATCAGGTGAGCTTATGGCAATTCTAACAGTCAATAGACAAAAAGGAAAACTTGAAATAATATTAATTTCAATGAAAGATGGTAAGAAAATAAAAAGTATAACCCCCGGATTTACTTCAAGATACGATGGTATCGATTTAAAATTCAATCCCACTGATGGTATATCTTTTACATGGGATAATAAGAGTGAAAAAATTGCTTTTTTTGCAAGAAAAGAATTTGAGAATTATCTTATAACAATAAATGTCCTTACAAGTAAAATTGATAAAATGATAAAATTAAAAAATATCCAATCACCTTCTTCTCCTGATTTTCATCCAATTGATAAAACATTATACTTTACAGGAATAAACAATTTTGAAAGTTCAATATTCTCTTATGATTTTAAAACAAGTAAAATATCACAATTAACTCATGGGAAACTATTTATTAAATCATTAAACATTTCATCAGATGGTAAAAAGATAGTTTATTCAGCAAAACTACCTTATGGTTCATATAATCTTTTTCTTGCTCCAATTGAAACAATGAATAACCCTCTTATTATTACAGATGAAGAACATGACGATATTACACCAAGCTTCTCAAACGATTCATCGAAGATATACTATAGTTCAAATGAATTAGAATCATATAATTTGTATTCTATTAACCTCAATAATAAAAAAAAGAATAGATATACAAATGTTAAAACAGGCAATTTCTTTCCAATTGAAATACCGGGTAAAAACAATGAGATAGCATTTACATCATTTTACAAAGGTCTATTCTATCTATACAAAAAAAACATTGATCAACCATTAAATGTTTCAGATGTATCTTTTAGTATATTTGAAAACCCAAAAGAAGACTGGCTCGGTATTGAACATTCTGACAATAAATTGATAACAAAAACAGACAAATATAAACCACTTAAAGATATTTCAATTGCAGGCTCTCCATCTGTTTCGTTTGGATTAACAACACAGGGTGATTTCTTCGGATACTCCAGTCTTACAGCTACAGATTTACTCGGAGATTATAGATTAACATTAACCCTTGGGAGTTATTATGGTTATAGAAGCTTTTCTTTAACCTATCTAAACCTTAAACGTAAACTTCAGTATTACGCTTCAGCTTTTTCATTTTCAATTCCCTACTATACTTCTTATGATTATTCAAATAATATAACTCTAAGAAAACAATATGGTATTAGAACAGGATTCTATTTACCATTTAATAGATCAAAAAGATTGGAATTTGGAATATCAGCTTATAGACAGGAAGAAAATACAGACCTTATCTTATATGGGACAAAACTTCCTTATGGACAATATTTCACAGGATATGCTGTACCAATTTCAATATCTCTTGTAAAAGATTCAATTCGTTTTTCAAATGGAAGCCCAAACCGTGGAGAAACGTATAAGATATCTTTATCAAAATACATAAAAATAAGCGATAGTTTTATAGATGCTTATTCAGCAACTATTGATTATAGAAAATATATTCATCTGGGGGCAAATACTACTTTAGCCTTTAGAGTAAATGGTTTTTATTCAGGAGGGAAAAACCCTTCAATTTTTTGGACAGGTGGTGGCAATTCAATCAGATCGTCCTCTTTTAATACTATAATAGGAACAAGACTATTCTTTGTTAATCTTGAATTAAGATTTCCAATTGTTCATATTGCCGCAACACCTTTAGGCTTAATGGGACCTTTAAAAGGAGTTTTCTTTTTTGATACTGGTGGAGCATGGTTTAAAGAACAGGAATATGATTTTTTTGAGCCAGGAGGTGGTCTAAAACTAAAAGATGGATTAGCCTCTTATGGTTTTGGACTTTCCGTCAACTTTTTAGGATACCCTCTGCATTTTGACTGGGTATATAGGACAAACTATAAAGAAAAAAACTATTATGGATTAAATTTCTGGATAGGATTTGAATTTTAATTTAGCGATTATTAATCGCTAAATTTTAGAGGTTAACAAATTAACTTAATCTAGTAATTTCTCCTGTATGAATATTAACTACAATTTTATGATTTTCCCCATCATAGGCATAAGTTACAGTAATAATTGCATTACCATCATAATTTAAGACAAAATTTATACCACCCACTTCTACCGTTAGAGTACCGCTTGAAGGATTGGTTGCACCTTTTTTCTTAATTTCTGTATCTGATATACTTAGTGCTAGTGATTCTCCTTTATATTCAATATTACCAGTACCATTTACTTTATAAGCACTAGACGCTAATTCTGTTCCAGAAACTGTCCAATCTATAGTAAAAGTTAAATCAGTCCCACTACCATCTCCCTTAACTAAAACAGACCCAGTATTGGCAGCAAAATCCTTTTGAACCTCACCTGAAGTACTCTTTAATTGGATTCTCAAACTAGCTTGGTATCCATCATAATTAAAATTAATAGTCCACCATCCTGTTCCTGCATCATAAGTTGCATTTATATCAATTCCTTTCACAAGAAAACTGCTCATTTCCGAGCCATCATTACTTAAACTTATTGAACTTTGATATACTGAAGCAATGAGACTTGTAACTGTTTTAGCTGCAAGACCTACAGAGGCTTCAGCTTTTTCCTGATCAATTTCATTAGCAATATCATCATTTGTTTTACAGTTAAAAGCAAACATTACTATGGAAACAAACATAATTAAAACAATAATTTTCTTCATAATTCCTCCTTATTTTTGTCTAACCACTTAATAGTAGTATGAATTCTCATTTTTTTCAACTTTTTATTTTTTTTTTCAATTGACACTATCACTCATTTTTTATATAATTTCATTTTAAAGACAAGAAATTTTTTAACGATTTATTGTCTTACCAAAATAATTATCAAATAATGGAGGAAATTATTTATGGATAATATGTTAATATTTTTAATTGCACCAGTTGGTGCCCTGGTTGCATTGGTCTTTGCTTTCGGGTTTTACAAAAAAATCATGAAGGTCAGTGAAGGAACTGAGAAAATGATTGAGATCGCTGAGGCTGTTAGAAAGGGTGCTAGAGCATACCTTAATCAGCAGTATAAAGTAGTAATAATATTTTTTGCTATAGCATTTGTATTCTTAGGATTTTTATCTTTTGGACTTGGCGTACAGTCAAAATGGACACCATTTGCATTTTTAACTGGTGGATTCTTTTCTGGTCTCGCTGGTTTTATTGGAATGGTAACAGCAACATTAGCTTCTGCAAGAACAACTAATATGGCAAGAGAATCTCTTGACAAAGCTCTTAAAGTAGCATTCAGAGCTGGAGCTGTAATGGGACTTGTTGTTGTAGGTCTTGGTTTAATAGATGTTGCAGTATGGTTTTATATGCTACATGTAGTATTAGATACTTCTCTGGTTGTAACAACAGTAACTATGCTCTCATTTGGTATGGGTGCTTCATTACAGGCATTATTTGCAAGAGTTGGTGGTGGTATTTTTACAAAGGCTGCCGATGTTGGTGCTGATTTGGTTGGAAAGGTTGAAGCGGGAATTCCCGAGGATGACCCAAGAAATCCGGCTACAATTGCTGATAATGTTGGTGACAATGTTGGTGATGTTGCAGGTATGGGCGCTGATCTTTATGAGTCTTATGCAGGTTCAATACTTGCCTCCGCTGCCTTAGGTGCTTCTGCATTTCTTCATGTTAGCGAAAAATTACAGTTGAATGCTGTTCTTCTACCAATGGTTATCGCTGGTATCGGAATATTTGCTTCAATAATAGGTATTTTCTTTGTTAGAACAAAAGAAGGTGCAACTCAGAAACAATTATTAAGTTCACTTGGCTTTGGAATTAATTTTAGTTCTCTATTAATTATAATTGGCTCATATTTTGCAGTTAATTATCTACTACCTGAACATATTGGGATATTCGGTTCAATTGTTGTCGGTTTAATAGTTGGATTAGTTGTAGGTAAGAGTGTTGAATATTATACTTCAGAAGGTTTTAGACCGACAATTGAGGTTGCTGAAAAAGCAAAGACTGGTGAAGCAACAGTTATTATCGAAGGTCTTGCATCAGGTATGATATCTACTGCAATACCAGTAACTGCAATTGCAATAGGGATTATGGGAGCTTTCGGTTTTGCAGGTGGATTTAATAATGCAATGCTCGGTGTTTACGGCATTGGAATCGCAGCTGTAGGCATGCTTTCAACTCTTGGAATAACCCTTGCGACTGATGCTTATGGTCCAATTGCAGATAATGCCGGTGGCAATGCTGAAATGGCAGGTCTTGATAAAGTTGTTAGAGAAAGAACAGATGCACTTGATTCTCTTGGGAATACAACTGCTGCAACAGGTAAAGGTTTTGCAATTGGGTCAGCTGCACTCACAGGTCTTGCACTTCTTGCAGCTTATATCGAAGAAATTAAAATGGGTATGGAACATATTGGACTAGATAAACTTCCAAAATTTATACCTGAATATTTGACTAAACATAATCTAAATATTGACCAGATAACTATTGAAAACTTCATGGATCTTTTCAGCGTAAACCTTATGAATCCAAAAGTTATTGTAGGTATTTTCCTTGGTTCAATGATGGCATTTGTTTTCTCTGGTCTAACTATGAAAGCAGTTGGTAGAGCAGCAGCAGCTATGGTCAATGAAGTCAGAAGACAGTTCAAAGAAATGCCTGGTATCATGGAAGGAACTACTAAACCTGATTACCATTCATGTGTTATGATTTCAACCAAAGGTGCACAGCGAGAAATGATACTGCCTTCTTCATTGGCAATTATACTACCTATAGTTACCGGCATGATACTTGGTGTCTCTGGTGTTATGGGCTTACTTGTTGGTGTTCTTGGAGCTGGTTTTGTACTTGCTATTTTTATGGCAAATGCCGGTGGTTCATGGGATAATGCTAAAAAATATATCGAACAGGGACATTTTGGAGGTAAAGGCTCAGCAGCTCATAAAGCTGGTGTAGTTGGCGATACCGTTGGTGATCCCTTAAAAGATACATCAGGACCATCACTAAACATCCTCATAAAATTAATGAGCATGATTTCAATAGTTGTCGCAGGTCTTGTAGTAGGATATTCAATTTTATAATATATTAATTTTAATAATAAATGTAGGGGCGAACCTAAGTGTTCGCCCTGACCTTCCTTATTAATATACATATTGTATTGTTAATAATGAAAACATTTAGGTATTTAGTAAGAAAAAGTTTCACAATTTATGAAAACATTTGGATCTTTAATTAAGAACTGGGCAGAACATAAACTAAGAACTGGGCAGACACATAGGTCTGCCCCTACATACTTTATATGATTATGAATGAAAACATAACAAAAATAAGGAGAGAGAAAATGTCATCACCACTAATAGGTTCAACTGACTTACCATTAGAAATTTTTAAAAGAGGAAAGGTAAGAGATGTTTATAAGGTCGAAGATAAACTATTAATAGTTTCAACTGACCGTGTATCTGCATTTGATTTTGTACTTCCATCATTAATTCCTGATAAGGGTAAGGTGCTTAATCAATTATCTGCTTTCTGGTTTGATCATACAAAGAAACTTTTTAATAATCATATTATTGATAGCCAACCTGAAAATATTGAAGCGTTCAAATCCTTTAAAGATAAAATTGAGGGAAGATCCATTCTTACAAAAAAGCTTGACACATTTCCAATTGAAGCTATCGTAAGAGGATATATAGTAGGTTCAGGCTGGAAGACTTATCAAGCAAGTGGTGAAATATGTGGAGTTAAGTTAGAAAAGGGTTTAAGTTTTGCAGATAAATTTAATGAACCAATTTTTACTCCGACAACTAAAGAAGACGAAGGTCACGATGAAAACATCACATTTGCTGAAATGATAAATACAATCGGCAAAGAAGATGCAGAAAAGATAAAAGAACTATCTATCAACCTTTTTAAAACAGCAGGTAAGTTTGCCACAGAAAAAGGTGTAATAATTGCTGACACAAAATTTGAATTTGGAAGAGATGAAAATGGAGAGATTGTCTTGATTGATGAAATATTTACACCCGACTCTTCAAGATTTTGGAAAATTGATGATTATAAACCAGGAGTTGAACCACCTTCTTATGACAAACAATTTGTAAGAAATTTTCTTTTAAATTCATCTTGGGATAAGAAGAGCAATCCCCCAGTCCTACCAATAGATATTGTAAACAAAACAAGAGAAAAATACATCGAAATATTTGAAGTATTAACAGGCAAAAAGTTTTAACAAAAAATATCATGGATGCATTTAATATAGTTGATCTTTTAATTATAATTATTGTCTCCCTTTCCTTGATATTTGGACTTATGAAGGGGTTTTTAAGAGAAATCTTTTCATTTATTTTTTTTATACTTGCAATAATGCTTGCATCTCTATTTTATTCTGACCTAAGCAATGTATTTGTTAAAAACGACAGCAATAGTATAAATCAAGAAAAAATCAAAATAATTCACAAGCAAGATAAAACAACTGATGATAGTACTATGAAAAATATCAATAAAGATCTAAAGCAAACACCTTCCAGTATTGCAAAAGGGATTTTTAAAAACAAAAAGAAGGGAAGAACGGTTGCAGACTTCATAGCATTTTTAATTATCTTTTTTTTTATCTTAATTATTGGTTCAATAGTCACATATTTTATAAAAAAAATACTTGTCAGAGGTCCAATGAAATCTGTTGACCGTATTCTTGGCGCATTTTTTGGATTAATTAGAGGAATTCTAATATGCTCTATTATTATTTACGGTGTTAGAAAAATCGAGTATAAAGTAGAAACAGTTAACAAATCATTTATAGTAAAAATACTCTTAAATGAAACAATTGAATTAATGCAGGGATTTCTACCACAGGGAGATTGAAAATGGATAAAAAAATCTTAGAATTAGCCGATAAATTTGATGATCTGACACTCAACAAAAAAATGAAGATACTTTCATATCATATAGCAA
>JAOZTV010000109.1:7159-9106 GCA_029939015.1 Candidatus Aminicenantota bacterium | reverse complement strand
TGATTTATGATATAATTAGATGTGGAGAAAAAATGGATAGCAAAAATAAAAAAAACGAAGGTGATATAAACCCACTTATTTTAAAGAATGGTATTTTTGTAGCAGGACACCCAAGAAGTGGTACTTCTCTTGCCTGTCAGGTTGTTGAAAGTTCAGGTGTAACTTTCCCATCTGACCTGAGTGCTGACAAATATAATAAAGAAGGATATTTTGAATTGTCTTATGCAAAGGAACTTGAAAAAAACTTGATTGAAAAGGCAATGACAGATGAAAATGTTGTGGAAATCAATAAGGTTATTTCAGTCTTGAATAAAACAGAAGGATTGACAGGCTTAAAAATAGTTCATATCCCATCCTTGTTTTTCTATCATCATCTTGCAAAAAATTTAAGAGCAGTGTTCATCTTCAGAAACCCTGCTGATGTCAAATCAAGCCAGCTAAGAAGAGGTATCTCACAGTTTAAATTAAGCTGGTTTGACAATAATAATGCACTTATCGCAGCACATGAAAACATTCCCAAGAGTATTATTATCAGTTACGAATCATTAATAGAGGGCAAACCAACATTAATCAAAGCATTTAAAAAAATTGGGCTTAATATTGACTTAAAAGTTGTTAAAAAAGGACATAGGACGCAGGAAAACAGTAGTATTGTGCTTACAGACGAAGAAACAAGACTATATAAATTATTAAAAAAACTCGAAAAAAAGAGTTTGTCATAAATATTAAGTGGAGGATAAAATGAAGAACGAAGAAAAAATTGAAATAAATGACGAAATGGCAGAAAAACTTTATGCAAATATTATTTCTTTCAATATAAATCCTGAAGAAGTTTGTATGGGACTTGGAATAAGAGATGTTAAAGAACCAAATTTAGTAAATGTGAGTAATTATGTCTATATGTCAATTCCACATTTTTTAAGATTTGCTGACACAGTGAACAAACAGGTTGAATTATTAATAGAAAAAGGCATCATATCAAAAGAGCCTGAACAATAAAAAGGAGAATAAAAAATGAGTAAAATTAAAATTGAATTATCAGAAGAGCAGTATAAAAATTTATTAAAATTAGTATATCTTGGCGAATGGGTTAGTCAGTCTTATAACGAAGAACCATCAGCCGCTATTGAAGAGGTTGAACAGGCAGTTTACACTGTTTCAAAAGGAACAAAATCAGAGAATTTACTGGAGTTAGACGACAAGACTAAGAGATATTTTCCTTCAATAGATATGGAAGAGGATATGCTTGAAACAATTGATGAGTATGACGATAATGTTTTCTGGGATGAACTAGTTGACAGACTTGCTGAAAGGGATTTAATTAAAGCTCATGGAGAAGATAAGGTAGTAAAAATGAGTTTTGAAGATAGAATTGAAGAAGAAGACCCTATCATTGAACAGTATGAAGAAGAGTTTAGTAAAAACGGAATTGACAAACTAAATTTAGAAACAGAGTAATCTGACTTTTTCTTAAAAAGTACATGCAACAAAAGTTGCAAATAAGGAGTTATTAAATGGAAGAAAAGACAAATGTCGAAGAAATACAGGAAGAAAAAAAACCTGAAAAAATAGAAGAAAAAGAGCCAACAAATATCATTAATTTCAAAGATTTTGGAAAGGTTGAGATGGTTGTTGCCATGATTCTTGAAGTTGAAAAAGTTGAAAATGCTGATAGGCTCTTAAAGTTGGAAGTTGATACTGGCGAAGATAAAAGAACTCTTGTTGCAGGTGTAGCTGATTATTATTCTACCGAAGATTTGAAAGGAAGAAAAATCATAATCGTTAAAAACCTAAAACCAGCAAAAATAAGAGGCGTTCATTCAAGAGGAATGATCCTTGCTGCCTCAGGTCCTGATGGAAGACCCTATATTCCAATAATTCCAGAAGACACACCTATTGGGGCTAAACTGAAATAACTGGCTGTTCCAGTTTTGACTGTTCCAGTTT
>JAOZTV010000109.1:0-7059 GCA_029939015.1 Candidatus Aminicenantota bacterium | reverse complement strand
CTGTTCCAGTTTTGACTGTTCCAGTTTGACACAAAACATATTTATTAGTATTATGTTCTTATGAAAAATAAAATTATAATTAGTCATATCCTTATTCTTTTTGTGTTTATCAGCCTAAATTTTATTAGTTGTAAAAAAAACGATGATGTAGATAGCTTCTCTGAGGAAATGGCACTTTTGAACGAATACATTCAGACAAATAATATTAATGTAAGCCCTACTGCAAGTGGTTTATACTATATTGAATTACAAGCGGGTACAGGTGATTTTGCAAAAACAGGTAATCAAGTCACCGTCAAATATACAGGGAAGCTATTAAATGGTAATATTTTTGACTCTGGAACTTTTAGTTTTACTCTTGGCAGAGGTATGGTTATTGATGGTTGGGATGAAGGTATTGCCCTGATGAAAAAAGGTGGTAAGGCTCAACTTATCATCCCCTCAACAATAGGATATGGTGCATACGGATCAGGGGCAATTGCACCTTATACAACATTAATATTCAGCGTTGAATTACTTGACATAAAATAAAGTCTCAGATTTTCATTATAAAGTGGTAATATTCTTTTTATGAATTTTTCCTATTAAGCCTTAAGCCTTCACCTATAAAATTGATTGCTAAAATCAGCCAGAACAAAACTAATCCGGGAAAAATAATTAATCTGGGGTTTTGAAATAAATACGCCTGACCATTAAAAACTAATTGACCCAGGGTTGGAATTTGAGGGTCAGTTCCCAAACCCAAAAAGCTTAAGCTTGACTCAATTAAAATGACATTTGACATATGTATTGGTATTTGTACTAAAAGTACAGGAAATAAATGAGGAAAAATATGTGTGAAAATTATCCTTGGAAATGGAGCGTTATAAGCCTTTGCAGCAATAACAAAATCTGTGTTTTTGTATTTAAGTACCTCTCCTCTTATTATTCTGGCATATCCTACCCATGACAAAAAGGTAATAGCGAAAACCATTATTAATAAGCCATTCCCAAATACTGACAATAATAATAGTATCAATAACAAACCTGGAAATGCAAGTAATACATCTCCAATTCTTAAAAATATCGTTTCTAAAAACCCCTCAAAATACCCAATAATTATTCCTATTATAATACCAATAAAAGAAGAAAGGGCAATAATAATAGTTGATATAAATATTGAGAACCATAAACCATATATAATTGACGAAAGTATGTCTCTGCCTAGATTATCTGTTCCTAATAGATGTTTCCATGAAACCTTTAAAAATATTTCATTCATATTTGTGTCTATATTTAAACCAAAAATAATAATTGATATTATTGAAATTAATAAAAGGATAATAAACATTATCAATCCAGTCTTTAAATGATTATTTAAATTAAACATCTTTTCTTCTAAGTTTGGGGTTAAAAAAAAGGTATGAAAAATCAATCATGAAATTAATTAACAAATACATTAGAAGAATAAACAATACAAGCCCCTGAATTAGAGGATAATCTCTAAAGCGAATTCCATTTATAAGAAGAGTTCCTAAGCCTTGCCATGAAAAGACTGTCTCAGTAATAATAACTCCAGATATTAAAGAACCAAACTGTAATCCCATTACCGTTAGGACAGGTATCATTGCATTTTTAAAAATATGTTTAAATACAATTTGAATATTTGATAAACCTTTTGCTTTGGCAAATAACACATAGGGTTTATTTGTCTCCGCATAAAATGTTCCCCTGATTATTTTTGTTAAGAATGCAGTCATTGATAAGCCAAGGGTTAAAGCAGGTAAAATAATATATTCAAAACCACCTGAACCTGATACCGGCAATAAATTAAAACCTATAGAAAAAACAAGTATTAATAGAGGGCCAAGCAGAAAGTTTGGGATTGCAAGAAAAGATGAGCTTATAATTGTTGCAAAAATATCAATAGTAGAATTTGGATATAGAGAAGCGGTAACTCCAAGTGGAAAAGATATTATAATTGCAAAAAACATTGCTAAAATTGACAAATACAATGTATTAGGCAAGAATTGAATAATAATAAGGGATACTTTCTTCTTGTATGTATATGAGTTGCCAAAATCAAAATTTAATGTTTTTTTTACATATATTTGATATTGGGTAAATATAGGTTTGTCTAAATCAAGGTTTTTTTCTATATATTGAATTTGTTCATTATTTGCCATATTACCAATAATATCAATACTCGGGTTACCGGGTATAAGCCTGATAATCAGAAAAAGAAGTGAAGTTGTTGAAATTATCAAAAAAAACAATATTAAAACTTTTTTAATTATGTAAGATAACATTTTAAAGGTTTTTGATACTAACTGGTCCTCCAATTATTTTTTTTTCAATTATTTTTTGCTTATTTTTGGTGCTTTTTTCCCATTTTATTAAAGTCATTTTCTTGTCTGAAATTTCAATGCCAGATATGCCCTCTGGATGAATACATGAACCTGAATTAAAATATAAGGGTTGTTTTTTTCTTGGAAAAGAGGGTCTATGCGTATGTCCAATAATAACTGGAATATTTGTGTTTTTTACCCATTTTATAAATCTTTTATCTGCTTTTATCCTAATCTTATGGTTTTTGGCAGCACTAGTAACATCGGGAAATCCAAATCTCAATTGAATCGGTCTCCACAATTTCCTTACAAGAAATTTACCAATCCACCATAGTTTATCATTTATCAATTCCCCCTGATGACCATGCAACAAAAGTATTTTTTTGTTTTCATACTTGAGAATAAGGGATTCGTATGCTTGCATATCAATTTTTTTATTTAAAAAAAAACTTATTTTTTTACAGACTTTTTCAGGATTCTTCCAGATTCTATTATGGTTTCCCCAGATAAAATAAAATTTATTTTTTAAAGATAGTTTTTCATAAATTTCAAAAACTTTTCTATAGGTTTTAAATATTTCTTCAAAATCATTGTTTTCCCATAATTCATCACCATCCCCTAACTCTATTAAAAGATATCCACGATTTGCATAATCATTGACAATATCAAGAAATAGTTCATAATTATGATTAAAGTCATCGGCCTTATCACCTGCACCTCTATGACAATCACTAAATATAAAAACCTTATTTTCTTTTTTTAAATCTATTTGCTTTGAAAAATTATATAATTTATTAATTTGTCTTTTAAATGTCATTTAGAGTCGGTTTTTAAAAATGGCTCCCCAGCACGGACTTGAACCGCGAACCTAGTGATTAACAGTCACCCGCTCTGCCGATTGAGCTACTGGGGAATCATTAGTGTAAAAATACCAAATTTTTGATATTTTGTCAATATAAAGAGCTTAATAAATAATAAATATTATTTTCTTTGAATAATATATTGTTTTTTGTTAGAATTAAATAGGAATAAAACAGGAGTAAAAATGGGCAATATTAATTCAGAAAATAATTATGCAATTGTTAGACAACCAATATTTGATAAAAACAAAGATGTAATCGCTTATAATATCGAAATAAAAGATTTTGATGACCTTGGAAAAGATAATATTTATATATATGAAAGTTCAAAGGTCATTGATAACCTCCTTACAGAAGGTCTTACCAGAATTTCAAATGGAAAAAAAATATTCATTCATTTTAATTTAGATTCAATAAGAAGAGAAATTCCACTTAGTTTTCCAAACACAAAAATTGGAGTAAATATAGACGATACAGTGCTCCCTGATGATGAATTATTTGAAAAATTAAAAAAAATTAAATTAAAAGGATTTGATCTGATTATTGATGGCTATGATTTAAACGATTTAGAAAACTCTCTTGTAGCTCTTGCAGATATCTTTACTGTTGATTTCAGACTTGATAAAATAAAAAACAAAAACTCAGTTTTCGCCAACGAAGAATTTCAACAAATCAAGCTCCTTGCAAGAGATGTTGAAACTGAATCTGATTTTAATACTGCACTTAATAAAGAATTTGACTATTTTCAAGGAAATTTTTTCACACACCCAGATATCATTCCAAGTCAGGAAATACCAAGTTTTAAGTTAAATTTAATTAAATTATTAAAAGAATTAAATAAACAAAACCTTGATTTGGATGAAGTTGAAGAAACCCTCAAAAGAGATGTTGCACTTACCTATAAATTACTAAAGTTTATGAATTCTGCTAGTTTAGGCATTAAAATAACCATTAGTTCCATTAATCACGCTCTGAATCTTCTAGGAGAAGTAGAACTTAAAAAATGGCTTACAGTTATGGTTGTCAGTAGCATTAGTTCAGATAAACCTGAAGAATTATTAAAAACCTCATTAATACGTGCAAAGTTTTGTGAACTTATAGCTGAAGAGCTTGGGTTAATCAATGAAAAAAATGATTATTTTTTAACAGGTATGTTTTCTCTGATGGATACATTTGTTGGTAGACCACTTAATGAAATAACCAGTGAACTCCCCTTAAAAGAAGAAATAAAACAAGCCTTGTCCGGTGAAGATAATCAATTGTCAAAAATACTTAACTTGGTTAAAGATTATGAAGACGGAAAATGGCATGAAGTTAAACAGGCACTAATTAGAGCCGAATTATCTAAAAAAAGAATTGTAGGTTTTTATAATGAGTCAATAGAATGGAGTAATTTTTTAGAAAAAAGTAAATAAGTTCATATCGTATATGATAAAAAAACTTGACATTAATTCTATAATAAACAATGCTGTAAAAGCAGGTGAAAACTTTAAATTATTAAATCAGGAAGAAACAGACAATATCCTTACAAAAGTCTATAAGGCCGGATTTAATAACAGAATAAAACTTGCAAAAATGGCTTTTGAAGAAACATCATTGGGCGTTTGGAAAGACAAAGTAATAAAGAATGTAATTGCAACAAAATTTGTCTATGAAGATATAATTAATTTAAAAACAGTTGGAGTTATCTCTAAAAATAAATCAGGTAATATTGTTGAGATTGCACAGCCAATAGGACCAATTTTTGCTATTACTCCAGTTACAAACCCAACTTCAACGATTCTTTTTAAAATATTAATTGCAATCAAATCCAGAAACCCCATTATTATCAGACCCCATGGTGCAGCTAAAAAATGCTCAATTGAAGCAGCGCGAATATGTTATGAAGCCGCATTAAAGGCTGGTGCCCCCAAAGACTGCATTCAATGGATAAAAAGATCAACAAAAGAAGAAACAATAGAGCTTATGGGTCATAAAAAAACAGCATTAATTTTAGCTACTGGCTCTGTAAGTCTGGTTAGAGCAGCTTATAGTTCCGGTAATCCTGCAATTGGTGTTGGGCCTGGTAATGTTCCTGTTTTTTTTGGGAAGACTGCGGATATTAATTTTGGAGTTGACCAGATAATGTTGTCAAAAACATTTGATAATGGGACTATCTGTGCAAGTGAACAGGCTCTAATTCTGCAAAAATATAATTCTGACAAAATAATTGAAGCTTTTAAAAAAAGAGATGCATATTTTCTATCTATTGATGAAATAAAAAAAGTAGAAAAAATTGCTTTTAATAAACAAATGAAGGTAATGAATGCTGCTGTTATTGGACAGCCTGCATATAAAATCGCCAAAATGGCTGGAATTATCGTACCCAAAAAAACAAAAGTGCTTATTGCACATCTATCTGAAGTAGGAATCCAATCTCCACTGTCATTTGAAATCCTAGCCCCAATTCTTGCTATGTATATAGTTGATGACTTTGAGCCGGCAATTGAATTTTGCAGAAAAATAAATAAACATGGTGGACTAGGGCATACTGTTAGTATTTTTTCAAAGAATGAAAAAAAAATTGAATATTTTGCCAAAGAGATGAATGCCGGAAGGATATTGATAAACACACCTGCTTCACAGGGAGCATTAGGTGGAACATATAATGAACTCTCTCCTTCAATGACCCTTGCATGCGGTTCGGGAGGTAAAAACATTACTACCGACAATATTTCAGCAAGACATCTTTTAAATATCCAAAGAATTGCAAGACGGGAAGAGCACGATTGCGTAAAACACTTTAATGAAGAATGTTACCTTAATGAATCAATTAATGCCGACGATTTAAGCACTTGTCCGAAAGAGAGGGCATAATAAAGCCTTATTATTGGTTTTTTTCTTGACAAATATTACATTTCAATTTATCTTATTACTTAAAAACCCATTTGGGTTAAATATATTTCCAGCTATACTGGATTAGGAGCATTTTAAATGAAAAAATTATTTTTATTATTCACAATTCTTATTATTATTTTAGGTATCACATCCTGTAAAAAAGAAAAAAAAGTAATAAAACCAGATTTACCAGAAGGTGTTTATGCAAAGATAAAAACAGATAAAGGAGATATAACTCTCTCTTTGACTTATAAAAAAACACCATTGACTGTAATGAATTTTATTGGTCTTGCAGAAGGTAAAATAGATAATACGGCAAAAAAGCCAGGAGTACCGTTTTATAATGGACTAAAATTTCATAGAGTTATAAAAGACTTTATGATACAGGGTGGCGATCCTCTTGGAAATGGTTCAGGTGGTCCCGGTTATTCATTTGCAGATGAGTTTAATCCCGAACTAAAACATGATGGATCGGGGATTCTATCAATGGCTAATTCAGGCCCTGCTACAAACGGAAGCCAATTTTTTATAACTCATAAGGCAACACCTCACTTAAATGGTAAACACACTGTTTTTGGAAAAGTTATTAAAGGTATGGACATTGTTAATAATATTGCTCAAAATGATGTAATTCAATCAATTGAAATTATTCGAATAGGCAAAGAAGCAGAGTCATTTATTGCTGACAATAATGCTTTCAAAAAATTATTGGCTATTGGTGAAACTAAAAAAAAAACACTTGAAGATGAAGCAAAGAAGAAAGCTGAAAAACAAGGTGAAAATGATAAAAAAATCATAGCAGAAAGATGGCCAAAAGCAATTAGCACCGAAAGTGGCTTACAGTATATAATAACCAAAGAAGGTAAGGGAGACTCACCAAAAGCAGGAGATAAAGTCACAGCACATTATGCTCTGTTTTTACTTGATGGAACAAAGGTTGATAGTTCCTTTGACAGGGGTACTCCATTTGAGTTTATTGCTGGTGGAAGAGTTAT
>JAOZTV010000420.1 GCA_029939015.1 Candidatus Aminicenantota bacterium | reverse complement strand
TTCCTGTTAGGAACTACCCTTTCCCTATGGAGCCCGGACTTTCCTCCCCAAAACATAAAACAGCTTTGAGGCGATCCTCCATCTATTTTCAAAGTTTTTTAATACCTAAATTGAACGATTGTTTTTGATGAAGAGGTTAAGAATGTTGATTCCAGAAGGTTTTTCAAAAACCGCAGGCTGTTTGCAACTTAACATCCAGGATTTTTGTAAAGCCTTATGGTGCAACAGGCTTTAGCCTATTCGCTAAAAGAATCGCTCAATTTAGGTAATAGTCTAACTCAAGTCAATATTATATCAAAAATAAACCTAATATACTATATTTATCTAAAACTACTCTTGATAAAAGTTTTTTTATTTATTATAATAAGCCCTTAAGGAGCAGAAATGATAAATAATAAATATAGAGAGATCAGGATAACTTATGTGCATATTTTAACCTTAATTATTGCATTTATTGCTATTGGATTATTACTTTTCTTCCTAGGTTATAGAATTGGGAAAGGGTCAGTTGAAAAGAACCTGCAAATCGACAATAAACAAAACGTTGATAAAAGGATAGTCAAGGTTTCAGATAATAAGAATAAATCAGAAGAAACATTAAAAACAAATACATCCACAAAAAGTAATATAAAAAAACAGACAAATTCAACTTCAGAAATTGACAAAGAACTACAAATGCATAGTAGTGTTGAAATGACAGAAACAAAACCAATCAAAAAACAACAACCTGTAATAAAAAACAAAACAAAAACAATTAAACCAAAAAAAATAACTCGTACAACATACTATGCAATTCAAATTGGAGCATTCAGAGACCATAAAGGAGCAAAAAAAGAAGCTCAAAGATTTTCCAGAAAGTATTCTGTAGAAATAGTAAAAAGCGGGAACCTTTATAAGGTAAGAATTGGTTCTTTTAAAACAGAAAAGAGAGCTCAAAAGGAAATAAAGAATAATTCAAAGCTAAAAGGATGTTATACAGTTAAAATTAAAAGATGAATCTGATTTATATCATTGTTTCTGCTCTAATATATGGTTTTGCTTTCCCAAAATTTGAGTTCTCACAGGGCATTTTTTTCTTTTTAATCCCTTTATTATTCATAATTGACAAAAAAGAGAGCAAAAAGGCATTTTTAACATTTTTTCTTTTCTCATTTTTTTCAAACCTGATAATCATCTATTGGATACCGGATGTAATGGTTAAATACGGTGGCACAAATACATTCTTGGGAATTATTGCTCTTATCGCTCTAAGTTCTTTTTTATCGACCTTTACAGGGCTTGCTGGAATTTTAATAAAAAAAAGTCTAAAAAGTAAATTTGTACTACTATTAATCCCTTCAATATGGATTTCTAAAGATCTTGTCCTTGAGTATATTTTCAATGGCTTTCCATGGTGTTTTGCCGGATATTCTCAATACAAAAACCTCTATTTCATTCAAATATCTGAATTTGGGGGCATCTATCTTATCACAGTCATAATAATACTATTAAATGTTCTCCTCTATTTTTATTTAATAAAAAAAGAAAAGAAATATATTATTTCTGTATTATTAATATTTATTACAATTTATAGTTCAGGTTATTTTTTAATTAACTCATTTACAAAGAATACCAATCATATTAAAACAGTAAAAGCAGGAATTATCCAACCAAATGCCAAAAATGATGTCTTTTCAGACAGAACAATTAACAAATTCAAAAAAAGTAAGAGCGAAATACTAAATGAATTATTCAATACTTCAAAAATTTTATCTAAAAATGGTGCTGAATTTGTAATTTGGCCTGAATACACAGTTTCAGTCTATCCTCTTCAAAATAAAAGATATTTTGAGAAATTCACTAATTTTTCCCAAAACTATATACCATTATTGACAGGGTTTACAGATTATAAAGGAAGGAATGAAATATATAATTCAGCAATACTATTTAATAAAAAAGGCTTTGAAAAATATGACAAAGTACATCTTGTCCCATTTGGAGAATACATCCTCTTTAAGGATTTGCTCTTTTTCATTGAAAAGATTACCGACCAAATTGGAGAATTTACACCGGGAAAAAGCATTAAAAATCTTCATTTAAACAAACACTTTATTTCTACACCAATATGCTACGAAATAATTTTTCCAAAATTAGTAAGAGATTTTATTGCTAAAGACGGAGAGTTATTAATTACAATATCAAATGACTCATGGTATGGTACAACGGCAGCCCCTTATCAACTTCTCGCTATGGCAATATTCAGGAGTATAGAAAACAGAAGATATAATTTAAGAGCAACATCAAGTGGAATATCCGCTCAAATATCTCCAATAGGTAAAATCATTAAGAGAATTGAGCTAAACAAAAAGGATAGCTTTACTGCCGAATTCAAGTATATTAAAAATAAGACTTTCTTTACAAACTACGGCTATTTATTCCCCTATTTAAATCTATTATTTTTATTAATATGGCTTCTTTTTTTAATATTTAAAAGTCGCTTCCGGTGATACCTATTCCGCTAGCGCAAAAAATTGTGCTCAATTTTTTACTCCTGGTCCTCAGTCGTTCGGGCATTCC
>JAOZTV010000419.1 GCA_029939015.1 Candidatus Aminicenantota bacterium | reverse complement strand
GGAGAACACGCCTCTTCACCTTGCATCTAATAAAAAACACTTCCATATTGTAAAATTTTTGATTTCAAATGGGGCTGATGTAAATATAAAAAATTTTCGTGGCAGAATAGCAGCATTAAGTGCAATTATACATTATAGTAGTTTTGAAATTATAAAATATCTGATAAATAATAGGGCAGATATAAATACAAAAGATCTGAGAGGTGCAACTCTTTTATCCCGTGCATGTGGAAGAAAATATCCTGAGGTAGTAGATCTTTTGCTGAAAAAAAACATCAAACTTCCAAGCAGGGAAAATTTAATAATATCAATGATATACAGAGCAGTATCTATTGATCATATTAGGCTTTTTAACTTACTTATAAATCAAAAGCCTGATATTAAACTTGAAAATGAAGAAGATTACCTGGTACTCTGGGCTGTTCAGAATGGATCAATAAAGATGTTGGAATTATTTAAGAAAAAAGGATTTAATCTGAATGTGACTAATGTTTATGGAAATTCAACAATTCATCTGGCAGCTAAAAAAGGCATTGTCTCTATAGCTGAACTTTTACTAAAAAATGGAGATAAAATAAATAAAAAGAATCTAATCGGTAAGACTGCTTTTCATATAGCAAAGGAAAATAAAAAAAAAGAAATGATTGAGTTTTTAATACGAAAAGGAGCAGATAGAAAAAATTATGTTTTTCCTGTTTTAATAGGTCCTTATCTGGGTCAAAAAACTCCTGGAAAAAAACCTGAACTTTTTGCACCAGGCATTGTTTCTTTAGAAGGGCTTGAACATAGTCCTCCGGTATTTTCCAATGGTGGTAATAAAGTGTTTTGGGCAACTGGTTTCCCAACAAATATAATTGGAATGGATTAAAAGAAAGGAAGATGGAATAAACCTGAAAAGATGGACTTTAATTCCGGTTTTGGTGATGGAGAACCTGTTTTTTCAAAAAAAAATAACAAGTTGTTTTTTCTTTCAAGAAGAACTCTTGGTGGTAAATCAAAATCAGACCGGGAACGGATATGGTATGTAAAACGTTTTAATAATACCTGGTCAAAACCTATTTGTTTAAATAATAATGCAAATCTATATCCAATGCATTGGACTATCTCTATGGACAATGAAGATGCAATATACTTTTCATCAACACATGCAAGTGGTTATGGAAAGCATGATATATATAAAATAAAAACAATAAATGGGACATATCAAAAACCACAGAATCTTGGGCCGTCCATTAACTCTGAATTAATAGAAAACACACCTTATATTGCTCCTGACCAAAGCTATTTGATATGTTCTATCCTTGGTCATCCAGAAAGTATAGGTATGAAAGATCTGTTTATATTTTTCAAAAAATTGGATGGTAACTGGAGTAAACCGGTAAATTTTGGAAAAGATATTAATACTCCTGGTAATGAGCTCTGTCCCATTGTAACTCCCGATGGGAAATATATGTTTTATATTAGAGGGAGTGATATATATTGGGTAAGTACAAATATAATAAGAGATTTAAAAAAAAAGGTATTTAAGGAAAATTACAAGCAAAAAAAATAGGAGATAATAATGAGATTTCAAATTATATTTTTCAGTATAGTTATAATATTGTCTTTCGGATTTCAAAATCTGGTTAGTCAGGATATTTCTGAGACAAAGAAAAAAATCAAACAGAAAATCACAGGGGACTATTTAGGAAAAAAACCTCCAGGATTAATACCTCAAAAATTTGATACCGGTCAGCTCACCGGGGATAGCCATTCATTTAATTATTCATTTTCTCCGGATGGTAATGAATTGTTTTTTTCTCATTATAAGGGAACAAAAGAAAAACCTGAACCTGAATATGAAATAAAATATATGAAACGAATAAATAACATCTGGTATGGACCTGAAACTGCCTTTTTTTCCGGTAAATATTCAGATTGTGATATTACTTATTCTCCTGATGGTAAAAAACTGTTTTTTGCTTCTGCAGGTCGTCCACATCAGGATTCCAGTGGGTTTGATATTTATTATTTAATAAAAACAGAAAACGGATGGACATTGCCAAAATATCTGGGAAAGGAAGTAAATCTTAAAGGTAGTGAGGTTTACGCATCTCTTTCAAAGAAGGGAAATCTTTTCTTTCGTTCAGATATGCCTGGTGGATATGGTAATAACGATTTATACAAAGCTGAATTTAAAAATGGAAAATTTATAAATGTAAAAAATCTTGGACCACAGGTAAATACAAAATATATGGAAACTGATTGTTTTATTGCTCAAGATGAATCTTATATATTATTTAATACCAAAAGACCTGAACATAAAAAACCTAAGATATATGTTTCTTTTCAGATTGGTAAAGATAAATGGACAAAAGGACAGAGCCTTGGGCCCCTAATAAATTCAGAAAATGGAACTATGGGGTCAACTATCACAGCTGATGGGAAATATTTGTTTTATATATCAAGAGTAGGTAAAGAAAGGGCAGTATATTGGGTAAGTACTGATATAATAAAGAATTTAAGAAAAAAAGTATTAAAGGATATGGAAAATGACTAAAGCGATCTTATTATTTATC
>JAOZTV010000418.1 GCA_029939015.1 Candidatus Aminicenantota bacterium | reverse complement strand
AACTTTATTTTATTTTTAATAGATAATCCTTATTATAGAACTGCTTTAAAAACCATAACTCAAAAGCTGGGTCAAGCAGTTCATAAATCCCTTCAACTTCATGAATTATATCATTTTTAATTAAGTTTTTTTTGTTTTTACTAACATTTTGAGGAGTTCCTAATTTATATTTTTGCATTACAGTATTGCTTGTAAACTGAGTTTCTCTATGAATAATTGCTTTAATTAAATTTAGTTGTGTATGGCTAATGGATTCAACTTCTTTCTGGTAAAGTGGAGTATTTGCATAAATTAATTCATTAAGGGCATTTATTATCTCATTTTTAGAGGCTATATTCTCTGACTTTTGCCATACATAATGAGAAAATTGCTGAACATACCACGAATGATTTTTCATAAGTTCAGGTATTAAAGCAGCGTTTTTATCTGAAATATTTTTATCAGTATTTTTAAAACTTTTTTTTATAAATTTAATCCAGTTTTCTGTAGTGATTTTTTTAAGAAGAATTATATCTCCAAAACGATAAAAAGGTTTTGAAGGGTTATTGAAAATTTCAGTCATCATGTGTTTCTTACTTCCATATAAACAATATGTTACGTTCTTATGTCTTTGCCAGTTAGCCCTCATTCTTTTCTCTAATAATTCAAATCCTGAATAATTTGCAATATTTTGAAATTCATCCAGACTTATTATGAATTTGATGTTTTTTTTTTTGGCAATAGATTCGGAAAGATTTAAAATCTCATCCTTATGCTTTTTTAACTCCTCCCAATTAAAATTAATACTAAAGTCATTGGTTGGGTCAATCCCCATATTGATTTTTGGAATCAGATGTTTAAACAACTCTTTACCTGATTTAACCCAATCCTCCCATTTTGTTGAAGATGCTTTAATTATTTCTCTCGCAAAAACTTCTAAAAACTCTTCTTCACCTGATATGGCAAACAAATCAATACTTATTGTTTTTATGTTTTTTTCTTTTTGATTTATATCATTTAAAACTTTTTCAACTAATGAAGATTTTCCCCATCTCCTTGGAGATATTATTGTTGTATTTACTCCCTGTGTAAGATTATTATATAATTTTTCGGATTCATTTTCTCTATTAGTAAAAGAATCAAAACTGACTGTAGAACCATAAATAAATGGAGATTTCTTCATTTCATCACCTCAACATTTTCTACCATTTGGTATTATACCAAGCGGTATTATACCAATGAGTATAATGTGGTTTGTGAATTTTGTCAACATTTTTTTTTAAAGGCAAGATTTTAAACTGTTTTTTGTGTCATGCATAATATCAAAAAAAGATTGGAATCTGTCCGAGCAGTACATGTTCTCGGACAAACTCCTCTCTTTAACTATAATTTTGATTTATGTAATTCAATAACTTCTTCATCAATATTTTCTTTCAGATAAAAAAAACCGTCTTTATTAATTGTAAATTTTACAGAAAATTCCATCCCATATACCTGTTTAACTGGCAGAAAAAGTCTTTTTAATTCTTTACCTTTCAAATCAAATATAATACATTCTCTTAAGCCCTTTTGTATCTTACTTGTAAATATATATATATTATTATTCTTTACTTCCATTCCATAAATTGGAGGAAAAGTCTTTTTATATTTTATTCGATTTTTAAAAAAACCATAAATGTTTTTCCAGGTCGGATCATTTTTAAACCATTTTACGGTATTATCTATATATTCTCCAGATACTTTATCTATTTTAAATGGCTTTTTGAAACTATTTATTTCTACTCCATTCTGATCTAATATCTTAATTGAGAAGCCATTTAATCCATCAACCAGATAAATTTTATTCTTAAAAGGTATTGCAGTAATTGTAGTAAAAGGAAAGTTAAATCCTGCATTTTGGCCAACTTCAATATCAGTTATATATAGAGTTTTTATTCTTTCAAATTTTTTATTGGAAAGATAAACAGCTAAAACAGGTGCCTTTTTCCCTTCAATAATTTTATTACTAAAAGTTATATAATTATCTTTAAATGGATAATTAGCATCAAACACACTTGTTTTATACTCTTTCTCGAATTTTCCTTCTTTTGAAAATATAGATAGCTTCGCCATACTACTAATATATACTTTATTATTAAAAGGCCAAACTAAGAGGACACCACCAAAAGGAGATTTTTTTATCTCTCCAGGACCTTCCCCGTTTTTCCCAAACTTTCCTTTATACTTATATGTTTTTGAATCATACATATATATTGTTGTTCCTTCTAAAACATATAAATATCCGTTACCAAATACAATTGAATCCGGACGTCCTACTTCTTCAAGAACTGCAACTTTTTCAGCATTGAGAATAGTACTTAATAAAATAACAAATATCAAAAAAATTAATTTTGTAAAATTTTTCATAACTCCTCCTTTTTTTCTACAATATCATTATATTCAATATTTAAAAAAAAAAAATCAAATTTCGGTAAACAGAACAAATCTTTCGGTGAAAGAATAAAAAGACTTTTCTTGACAATTTTTTTGTCTGCAAATATAATCCTATTATGTTTAAGGAAAGGTCATTTTTGGAAATAATGAAAGATA
>JAOZTV010000417.1:1252-2572 GCA_029939015.1 Candidatus Aminicenantota bacterium | reverse complement strand
TGTATCTTGTTGGATTATAAAACTCCTGGTCTATATAGGTAGTTGAAACTCTACCGTCAATTTTTACTTTCACATTATGATAAGAAACCTCAAGAGGAAAAGGGTTTTGATGTTTCATCGGCATAGGCCTCTTAATTATTATAAATCCATCGGAAAACAGGTTAGTTCCTAATAGAAGCAATGTTATAAGCATAAATGTAAGTATTATATTACTTTTCATTTTATTCTCCTGTATTTTGTTTATCGTTTATCGTAAAAAATGTAGGGGCAGACCTATGTGTCTGC
Source organism: Candidatus Aminicenantota bacterium (assembly GCA_029939015.1). GTDB lineage: Bacteria > Acidobacteriota > Aminicenantia > UBA2199 > UBA2199 > JAOZTV01. The sequence goes on along the minus strand of JAOZTV010000417.1, from coordinate 2,287 downwards.
CCTTATTGTTATTATCATTAATTCCTACTTCTTCTCAAATTTATATTTCTTTTTCTCTGCCTGTGTTTTTATTGCATCAATAATTGCCGAATCAAGTGTTTTGCCATCGGCACTTTTCTTTCTCTTATCTGCAACAAATTTATCTCTTTTTGTTTTCAAATCTTTTATTTTCTTTTGAATTTCTTTTCTTTCAATTCGTTTGTTTTTAATATATTCTTTTTTTTCCTTAACGTTCATTTTTTTCATCTCTTCAGGTAAAGATTCTTCACTCATTGTTTCCAGATTAATAGCACCTTCTTTATCTGCATCAACCATATCCCATGTTTTATTCTTATAATAACCTGATGATTTTGTTACAGATCTCTGAACCATTACAGATGGATTTACTTTCATTGCATTTGAGTCCTGTTTCTTCTGTCTTTCTTTCATTCTCTTACCTTTTACTCCATAAGAAATATAGGTTTTATTCAATTGCCCACCTAACTTTATTATCTCTGCATCATGTGGTGATTGTATATGAACAACCTTTCTATTATGATCAATATTCATGTATTTTCCATCAGCAAGATCTGCACCGTCTTTCCATTTTGTTTGAATACCTGAATTATAATCTCCACAAAAGATCGTATTTATTATGATACCTTTTGATATTGCATTTTTACAAGCATCTTTATAGGATGTATTTCCTTGAGTAAATGGTTCGTTTCCAGCAATAAATATTACTTTATACTCCTTTGTGCTTTTAGACCATTTTAATCCTTTGACAGCTGAATCAATTACAGCACCACAAAATTCACTGCCACCATTTGTCCTTAATTTGAATAATTCCTCAGAAATTTGATCAAGGTCATTTGTTAATGGAACTATCATTCTCAAATAATCTTCAGATGAAGGGATTGAAGACTTACCATATTCATATAATGCTACCTCAAGATTTGGTGATCTTCCATTTCGCTTTGCCGTTGCTAACTCATTAACAATTTTCCATAATTGAGTTTTTGCCTGCTCAATTAACCCCTGCATACTTCCACTTGT
>JAOZTV010000417.1:0-1152 GCA_029939015.1 Candidatus Aminicenantota bacterium | reverse complement strand
AATACATAAAATAATAAACTATACTATGACCAATGGCTGAAATTACAGGTATGAACATAATTTTAATAATATTAAACAAAGAACCTGAGCTTATTGTCCCATCATCCTGTAGCTTTAGAGAAGCATTTAATGTGTCAAACATCACAGCCTTATTGGGTGATTTATCATCATATAGTAATTTTTCTGTACTTTCGTCTTCTAATTTATATGTTCTATGAGTTTTTGTTGTCACTGTCTGTTTATTGCCATATCTGTCTTTAAAACTAAATGTAAATTTATATACCTGTTGATTATTAACTCTGCTATTAGTTGCTTCTTTACCTGTAAGTTTGCCATCTGCAAAATAACCAATTCTTAATAAACGATTAGATTTCATACCCTTTTTTATACCAAAAAACATAAAAACAAGCCCGATTGTTGGAAATATTAATGGAAATAAACCAAAAAGTCCTATCATATTTCTACCCATGCCTTTTATTCGTGAAAGTTCGATCTTATTTTTGGGAAACTCAATTAAAACCCTACTGCCTTTTGAATAAGAACTTGTACTTGAATATGATGAACCCTTATGTTCAATTCCAGAACTATCTTCAAAACTAAAGTCATATTGATATACACTTCTCTCATTTACAGACATATTTGTAGATTTGACAGCAGAAATATTTCCCCAAGTCTCAATTATATCCCCTCTATAATGATACCAACTTGTAAGATCTGACTGCATAGTAAAACCCCAGACAAAAATTAATCCGAAACTGAAGAATATCCAACCAAACTGGTTGGAAAATCCTCCAAAAAGATTTTCCAGTTTAATTTTAAGTGAAATGTCCCTTGGCGGTTCTGAATAAAACGAATTCATAATTACTCCTATAAAATCATGAGTTGAAAACTAGACGTTGTAAGTTGCAAGTAAGTGCTTTATAAGAAATCTCACAAGCTCTATTCAGCTCTTCTTTAAATTATGTTTAATAATAGGTTTTTTAAAAAATTTTGTCAACTCAGACCAAAGGTTAAACAATTATTAATTGAATTAATAGATATTTTAATATGATTTAATTTCTAACCTTTTTCGATTTATTATGGTAATATTTATATGTTACTTAAATTATATGAATTTTTGGGAAAAAATGCAGAAAATTGAAATGATTGATG
>JAOZTV010000416.1 GCA_029939015.1 Candidatus Aminicenantota bacterium | reverse complement strand
ACTTCGTTATAGAGAGTCTCTATATATTTCATAAATTTATATCTTACCCAGATATAGGGGATAGAAATAATTAATAGCAAAAAAATTGCAGTTATAATCAGTTGAAGAAAATAATTATTCTTGAGAGCAACAAAAATAATAAAAAGAATGATAGCTAAAAAATACTTTAGAATGAAAATAATTGAGAATGATTTTATCAGTTTTTTATGATTCCTGTCCAATGTTTTTCTGTTTGCAAATAGAAGATAGAGCAGGACAAAAAATTCAATAAGGATTATATTATCAAAAATGTATTCATATATAAAATAGAAGTATTTTGAGTTTGTTATTATCTCTGGATAAAAAATCATAATTGTTTCCATACAAGTATAGATCAAAGAAATGATTATAAAAAAGAAATAAAATCTTCTTGGAATATTTTTCCCCAGGAGTTCTGCGGAAATACTGATTGTTAAATATACAAATACAATAATAAAAAAAACATGTAATAGAGAGAATAAGTTTTTTGAGACAGGTGAGCTGTTAAAAAAGAAATTCTGAGGGAGATTTGTCTTAAAATAAATACCTGCAATCAGAAATAAGAGGATTGCATTGGATGTTGACATATAGAGAATGATCTTTTTCAGATAGGAGAATTTATACTGCTTTCTTATTGTATTTACATAGGATATCATGAAGAGTCCAGCTATGAAGACAAGTGATATGAAAAGGATTTTTAAATGCTGCATTTTATTATATTAAATTATAACCTGTATTAAGTTAATATTGCAATGAAAAGTAGGAACTTTTATTTGAGAACTCTAATAGGTAATTGGTACTATTTTAAAAAAAACATACTGTTTACCTATGTTTTTTTTAAGCTTTTTATAACAGAATTGAGATGAATTAAAATTAAGGAGGATAAAATGAAAAATTTTTTATTGCTGGCAATTATGTTGCTCTATGTTTCATTCATCATGGGGATGGGAACTAATCCATTGAAACAGATACTCAAACCTGACTCATTATTAGTGTCAAATGAATATGTCTATATTCTGGAAGGTCCAAAGTGTCATATATATATGGAGAAAGATAATAAAATTATCAGAGTTATCGGAAAACCAGGGGCAGGTCCCGGTGAGGTTAAACTGGGTCCAGGTTTTCCTTTGAATTCAGGTTTGTTGAATGATGGCAATATTTATCTTGAAGGAATGAGTAAAATAATACTATATTCAAAAAAAGGAGATTATTTAAAAGAGATAAGAAAGAAAGGCAGGATATTTAAAAGTTCACCATTAGGTGAAAATTTTGTTGGAGTACGGTTTACATCAGATAAAGAGTCAAAAAAAAACTATCTCTCTCTTGCCCTGTTTAATAAAGATTATGCATTTCAAAAAGAATTGTTAAAACATGAAATCCTAGATAATGACACTGATATTGAAATGATTGTTGATTCTATTCATTACTCGGTCTATAAAAATAAAATCTATATAGAAGACAGTACGAAAGGATTTTGTATTTCTGTATATAATCAGGAAGGGAAAGAAATTAATAAAATAAAAAAAGATGTTTCATTTATTGAGCTTAACAAGATTGCAAAAAGATGGCTTTTAAATAGTTTCAAGAACGATGATTTTATTAAGATGATGGTCAAAAGAGACGGTGGATGGAAAAGATTTGAAAAGAAGATGAAGTTTATCTACCCTAAACATTTTCCTGCAATCCAGGATATATATGTTGCTAACGAAAGGATATATGTTCTCACATTTGCATCAAATAGGGATAATACAAAAGAAAAATTTATAATTATGGATTTGAAAGGTAAAATATTAAAAGAAAGCTTTCTGCCTGTTCCGATAAAATCCAATTATCTGAGCAAAATGATGGGAAAAGATAATAAGTTTTATGGTTTCAATAAGGAATTCTATTATTATCTTGAAGAGGATGAAGAAGATGAAAGCTTTAAATTAAAGAAGATAAAATTATAAAGAATAAAAAACTATTCAGTTTCTAAATTCATATCTGACAGAAATAGATTTTTGGTGTAGTTGTCTTCCGGTTTTCTGGTCCAAAATTTGAATTAATACTTTATTGATGATCACATTTCCTGATTTGACCGTGAAAAATTGTTTGCCAGCTCTTGAACCGGCTGTGTATAGTTTGGGGTCTGAAACAAATACACCTGCTGCACGTTTATTGTTTGTTAAAGGATGTACCTTTATATATATGCCCTTGAAAGTACTGAAATATCTATAACTTATAGTAACTTTTTGATTACAATTTAAGGTTGCCGGTGATTCAGGCATCATTTTTATTCTATTTACTGTAGCTCTGGGCTGTGGTCCAAATCCTTTAAATACAATATTAATAAAATAGTTGAAATTATTATCTTCCCTAGATTCATGTACTTTATTTTCGGCATCTATTTTGAACTGCATCCTTCCATTTTCAGGTTTTAAATAAACAATAGTACTGATTTCCCTTATTTGTTTTTGTTGTAAGTGTAATTTGGTCTGATTATTAACTAATCTATTTTTAAAAAATATTTTATTTTTAAAAGGAATAATTGAATAAGGATCTTTCCAGCGCCTGCCTTTT